>NZ_JBEZXS010000032.1:0-101438 GCF_040638185.1 Streptomyces sp. NPDC026672 | reverse complement strand
GGGAACTCGCTCGCGGCGCCGGCCGGCGGGGGCGGGGGGGGGGGGGGGCCGGGTCCGCCCGGAAGGGACGGACCCGGCCCGGCTCCCGCCGGTCAGCCCTGGGCGGTGACCCGGGGCACGTTGTAGCCCTCGACCCGCAGCCTCGGACGGCCCTGGAGCGCCTCGGCCGGCCAGGACGCCGTCACCGTCCGCGACTCACCGGGCAGCAGCCACAGGTAGTTGTCGCCGTAGAGGGTCGGCAGCACCCGGTCCCCCGACTTCGAGTCGAGGAGCGTGAGGCGCACCATCGACGCGACCGACGAGCCCCGGTTGGTGACCTTCGCGGTCAGCTCGTGCCGCGGGCCCGAGCCGTCCGTGTCCGTGACGTCGACCGCGACCCGGGTCCGCTGCGCCTTGCCGAGCGCCTGCATCGCCTCCGGGGTGCGGTAGCGCCAGTAGGTGTTCTCGGACAGGACCTCGCCCCGCGCGCCGGTCAGCCGCAGCCGCAGCAGGTGGAAGTCCGGCAGCCCGTCCGTCCCGTCCGCGGTGAACACCTCGGTGGCCGCGGAGGACGCCAGATCGAGCTTCCGCTGCCGCTCGGGGACGATCTGACGGCCCGACAGGTCGTACCAGCGCGCCGAGACGGTGGCGCCCTCGATCCGCGCGGCCGTGTGGTTGACGGCGATCACCGTGCCGTCCTGCGGCGTGAACTGGACGTGGACCTGCTCGCTCGCCTTGCGCGCCCCGTAGTAGGCGCCGTTGACGTCGAAGTCGTAGTCGTAGGTCTGCCACACCGTGCTGTACCAGGCGGGGTGGGACATCCACAGCAGCAGACCGCTCGCGTCCTGCCACAGACGGGCGTTCCACGCCTCGAACATGGCCCGCACGTTCTCGTAGTTGACGAACTGCGCCTTGCGGCAGAAGTCGTCCAGGTCCTTCGCCGTGCCCAGCCGCGACTCGATGGCGGCGCGGTAGTTCTGCGGTGCCTGGTTCCCCCTCGTGCTCCAGTCGTGGTAGTACCAGGCGCCGCCGACGGGCCACTCGGGCTCGTCGCCGACCAGCCGGCGCATCGTCTCCGCCGTGGACACGACCGGCATGCCGATCTCGGTGTGGAAGCCGTAGTTCTTGCTGCCGTACGTCGAGGCCGAGTAGTAGCGCTCCGGCTCCACCCAGCCGTAGGGGCCGCCGCCGGTGACGATGCCGTCCGCCGAGTGGCTCTGGTAGAGCACCCCGGGCGCCCCGGAGCGCACCGCGTCCCGCATGCCGTCGTCGATCGCGGCGGGCGGGGTGCCCTCGTTGGCCCCGCACCACACCACGACGCTCGGGTGGCTGCGGTAGCGCAGCACGGTGTCGCGCGCGGTGTCGTTGAACGCCTTGTGGTCCGGCGGGTCCATGCCCCAGGCGTTCGGGAAGTCGTTCCACACCAGGATGCCGTGCTCGTCGCAACTGGCGTAGAACTCCTCGCGGTTGCTGCATCCCACCCAGTTGCGGATCATCGTGAAGTTCATGTCGCGGTGCATCCGCACGGCCGCGTCCATGCGCTCCGCCGGCATACGGCGCAGCAACTCGTCCCAGCCCCAGTTGCCGCCCCGGCAGAACACCCGCACGCCGTTGACGCTGATCTTCAGCGGGGCGACGGAGTTGTCGACCGACGTGACGTCCTTCCAGTCGGAGCCGTCGTCGGAGACCTGGACGGTGTACGTCTTCGCGTACGCCTGCTCCCAGGTGATCGCGACCCGGTCGAAGCGCTGCGGCGAGCCCAGGTCGAACCGGATCCACTGGTCGTCCTCGTAGAGCGAGGTCCAGCGGGTGTTGACATCCCCGTCCACCGCGTTGCCGGCCACCGTGCCCTCGCCCTCGGTGGACGCCGTGGCCGGCTTGCCCCGCGCGAGGTCGACACCGGGCCGGGCGCTGTCCGCGACGGCCAGGCCCCACATGGAGAAGCCCCAGCCGGTGGCCCGGGTACGGCAGAACACCCGGACGTAACGCCCCGTCACCGCGTCGAACTCGACGTCCTGCATGCTCGCCGAGCCGGAGGTGTTGAAGGGCAGGGGCGCCGCCGCGTTGTCGACGTCGCGCACGTCGCTCCAGGCCGAGCCGTCCTCGGAGACCTGGACGGTGTACGTCTTCGCGTACGCCTGCTCCCAGGTGATGGCGACGCGGTCGAAGGCGAGGGAGGACCCGAGGTCGACCTGGATCCACTGCTCGTCCTCGAAGGCGGAGGACCAGCGGGTGTCCGCGTCGCCGTCGGTGGCGTTGCCGGCCCCGTTGCCGGGGGTGTCGGTCGAGGACGCGGTCGCCTTCTTGCCGAGCGCCAGGTCGTCCGCCGGCGCGGTCCTGTTCAGGACGGACAGGCTCCACATCGACGAGCCCCACTCGGTGGCGCGCGTGTGGCACAGGACGCGCACGTAACGCGCCTTGCGCTGGGCGAAGTCCACGTTCTGCGTGAACAGGTCGCTGCTCCAGCGGAACGTCATCGGCACGGCGCCGTACTCGTAGCCGAACTGGCGTATGCCGAAGCGGGTGGTGCGCCGGTCGCTCTCCCGGCCGTCGACGGACGCGGTCAGGGTGAGCTGGTGCAGGTTCTGCTCGCCGTAGCCGTTGGGCCACCACAACTCCGGGTCGCGCAGGCGTAGTTGCGGGTGGTCGGCGGGGGAGAACACCACGTCGGCGCTCTCGCCGCCGGGCACGCTCACGGTCTGCGTCACCCGCACCTTGCCGAACGCGGCGGTGACGGCGATCCGTCTGGCGGCGTCGTCGGCGTTGCGGACGGGAACGACGACGGTCAGCTCGGCGGTGCGGGTGCCGGGCAGGTCGGGCAGCACCGTGTCCACCCGCGGGTCGCCGATGACGGCCGCGCCCGTGGAGCGCAGCCGGACGTGGTTCCAGATGCCGGCCGCGCGGTCGCGCACCGCGGGCATCCAGTCCCAGCCCGAAGAGGCCAGGTACGTCGGCGAGTTGCGGTTCATCATGTTCGCGCCCGCGTCCACGAACGCGAGACCCGCCGGGCCCTTGTCCGTGGGGCTGCCCGGGAACGGCATCGGGGTGATCTTCACGGCGAGCGCCTGCCCGCCGTCGGCCAGCAGCCCGGTGACGTCGTGGACGGAGCGGGAGAACGGGTTGCTGAAGGAACCGACCCGGCTGCCGTTGAACCAGATCTCGGCCTCGTGGTTGACGCCGTCGAACTCCAGCCAGACGTGCCGGCCCGAGCCCGTGGGCAGCCCCTTCGGCAGGGCGAACTCCCGCCGGTACCACCAGGAGTGCCGGGACAGGGCCTCGGGCACGTGCAGGTTGTCGAAGCCGGCCACCGGGTCCGGCAGGTGCCCCTGGTCGACGAGCGAGGTGAGCACGGTGCCGGGGACGGTCGCGGGCAGCCAGCGGCTCGTGTCGTAGGAGGTCCGGGACAGCGCGGCGCCGTCGCCGCCGGCCCGGTCGTCCATGGTCAGGTCCCAGCCGGACTCCAGCGGGACGGTGCCGTCCGCGGCCACGCGCAGGGGCTCGGGGTGCCGTTCGCGCACACCCCAGTCGGTCCAGCCGGTGGCCTCGGGACGCCGGGCGCGGGAGGTGCCGTAGACCTGGAAGCCGTTGACGCCCAGGGGGTTGGAGTTGGACCGCTTGGTGACCGTCAGCCGCACCCAGCGGGCCGTGACCGGCTTCGGCAGCGGGATCTCGACGACCCCGCCCCTGCCGGAGTCCGTCCGGTACACCGCCGTCCACGCCGAGTGGTCGCGCGAGGTCTCCACGACGAACTCCACCGCGCAGCTGGAGAGGATCTCCTGGCCGGTGGTGTTGTCCCGGGGGCTGCCGGTCGGCGAGTCGTGGAACGGCGGGTCGTCCGCCGTCGCCTCGAAGACCAGCCGCACCGACTCGACGTCGCACAGCGCCTGGAGGTCGACCGAGATCCACTGCGGGTCGCCCGCCGCGGCCCGCCACCCGGAGCCGCGCACCCCGACGAGGTCCAGACCGTCGACGGCGAACTCGGCGGGGGTGGGCGCGTAGTCGGTGGAGGAGACCTCGACAGGGCGGAAGGCGGCGAGCTCGCCCCGCGAGGACTGCTGGGGGTGTCCGGAATCCGCCACGGCCACCGCACCCGGCAGCGTCATGCCGAGGCCGAAGCCGGCGAGCAGGGTGGACCCGGCGGACAGGAGCGTACGACGTGAGGGCTGAGCGGTCTGATCCGACATCTGCGGCGGCTCCGATCAGGGGTGTTCAGGGGGGAAACGAGGAATAACGAGGAATTCCGCGAAAGGGGGCGGCTGGACGCCACCCTGTATGACAACGTTGCCAAGACCCGGCGACAACGTTGCCGAACACTGCACCGCCCGTTCTGGGCTGTCAAGGTTTCCGACGGGGGAAAGAGACTCTCTCAATAAATTAGGAATAATTCTTGACAGCGTTTCGGCCTCACGCCACAGTCGTCGCCGTGACGCCGAAGACGCCCGTCCGAGGGTGGCCGCGTCATGTCTTTCCTTGCTTCCCAACCCTTCGGAGAGGCACGTGACTCCACACCCGCCCGCACGGCGGCCTCGCCACCGCACGGCCGGCCGCGGCGCCGTCTCGACCGCGATCGCCGTGGTCCTCGCGGCGACCGCGGCCCCCCTGGCCACGGCCGTCCCCGCCGCGGACCGGGGCACGTCCGCCGTGGACCAGGGCGCGCCCGCCCCGTACGACAGCGGGCTCGCACCGATGCCCTACATGGGCTGGAACACGTACTACGGGCTCGGGGCACCCACCGAGAAGGAAGTGCGCTCCGTCGCCGACAAGCTGGTCGCCAGTGGTCTGCGCGACAGCGGTTACGACATCGTGTGGCTGGACGGCGGCTGGCAGGCGGACAACCCCCGCGACGCGCAGGGCCGGCTCACGGCCGACCCCGAGCGCTTCCCGTCCGGCATCCCGGCGCTGGTCTCCTCTCTGCACCGGCGCGGTCTGAAGGCCGGCATCTACACCGACGCCGGCACCTACGACGGCGGCAAGAGCTGCGGACTCGGCAGCCGCGGCCACTACACGGAGGACGCAAGGCAGTTCGCGGACTGGAAGGTCGACGCGATCAAGGTCGACTTCCTGTGCGGCATCGGCGAGAAGCTCGACCCGGGCCCGGCCTTCAAGGAGTTCAGCGACGCGGTCGCCAAGTCCGGCCGCAGGATGCTGCTCAACCTGTGCAACCCGCTCACCGACGACTGGGGCCTGCCGCACACCCCCGAGCAGGACGCGCACAACACGTTCGCGTACGCCCCCACGATCGCCGACTCCTGGCGCACCGGCACCGACATCGCCTGGGGCACCCCGAGCCCGGGCCAGTGGCCCAACGTGCTGCGCAACATGGACGCCAACGCCTGGCACCCCGAGGCCCAGGGCCCCGGCCGCTACAACGACCCCGACTACCTCATCCCCATGCGCCGCATGGCCGACGGCTCCCTGGAGCTGACGGAGGAGGAGTCCACCACCCAGCTGGTGATGTGGGCCGAGATGGGCTCGCCGCTGGTGCTCGGCTCGGACCCGCGCACCCTCTCCGACTCGATGCTCGCCACCCTGCGCAACCCGGAGATCATCGGCGTCGACCAGGATCCGCTGGCCGTGCAGGGCGTCCGGGTCGCCACCGACGCGTCGGGCGACGTCTACAGCAAGGTGCTGTCCGGGCACGGCAGGCGCGCGGTCGTGCTGCTCAACCGCTCGGACAGGGCCGTCGAGCGCACCGTGACGTTCTCCGACGTCGCGCTGGGCGGCCATGTGAAGGTCCGTGACCTGCGGGCGCGCGCCGACCGCGGCACGCACACCGGGTCGTACACCGTCGAGGTCCCGGCGCACGGCACCGCGTTCCTGAAGCTGAGCGGCGAGGACGCGCTGCCGGGCACCGACCTGGGCGCGAAGACCTCGGCGAGCCCGGCGGTCGTCCGCACCGGCGACGGCCTCACCACCTTCCTCCGGAGCCCCGGCGGTTCGCTGGTCCGGCGCACCGGCGACGGCGCGCGGCAGCGGACCACCGACCTCGGCGGCCCGGCCCGCGGGAAGATCCTCGGTCAGCCCGCGGCCCACGCCTCGGCCGGCGGGCGGATCGACGTCTTCGTGCGCGGCGCCGACTCCCGCGCGTACCGGCGGGTGTTCTCGCACGGGCACTGGGGTGCCTGGCAGGACCTCGGCGGCCGGCTGACGGACGCGCCCTCGGTGGCCTTCACCGACCCGGAGCACTGGACGCTCGTCGCGCGCGGCGCGGACGGCGCGGTGACGCGGCGCGGGCCGGGCTCCGGCTGGTCCTCGCTCGGCGTCCCGGGCGGCCGTCCGGTCCAGGGCAGGCCCTCGGCGGCGGTCGACTCGCAGGGCCGGGTGCACGTGGCCGTGCGGACCGCGAACGACGACGTGTGGACGCGCTCGCGCGGCACCGACGGGCAGTGGACCGACTGGAGCGCGCTCGGCGGCACGGTGAGCGGCAGCCCGACCCTGGTGGCCTCCGGCGACTCCGTGGCGCTGTACGCGCGGGCCGGCGACTACACGCTCTGGCAGCAGCGCTACGCGAACGGCGCGTGGCAGGGCTGGAGCAAACGAGAAGAGTTCCCGAGCGCCGCGTTCGACGGCTCGCTCGGGGCGGTGGGTGGTCCGGACGGCGTGATCGACGCCGTGTACCGCGGGGTCGACGGCTCCGTGCACCGGACTCAGTTCAAATAAATTAGGAATTAATCTTGACGTGGTGATCCAGCCACGCGAACCTGGATCCGCCGCGAGCGGGGACCCGGCCGTCAGGAGGGCCGGCCCCGCCGTGCGGATCCACAGGGAGCACTTCATGACCATCCAACACCCCAGCCGACGCATGATGCTCGCCGGCCTCGGTGCAGTCGGGACGACGGCACTGCTGAGCGGCTGTGTCACCTCCAGCTCCTCCGGGAAGGGCTCCGGGGGCGGCGCCGTGACCCTCCAGTCCAACCTGTCCGCGCCGCTGGCGAAGGACGCGATGGAGGACCTGGTCGCCGCCTACGCCAAGAAGGGCTCCGGCAAGGCCAGCCTCAACACCGTGGCGGCCGAGACCTTCCGCACCCAGCTTCCCACCTACCTCACCTCCGCCAACCCGCCGGACGTCTACACCTGGTACCCCGGCTCGGTCGCGAACGCCTACGCGGAGAAGAAGCTGCTGCTCGACCTCGACGAGGTCTGGGAGTCGCCCGACCTCAAGCGCTACACCAAGGCGCTGCACACGCTGTGCACCTCGGGGGCAGGCAAGAAGGTCTTCGTGCCCAACACCTACTACTGGTGGGGCATGTTCTACCGGAAGTCCAACTTCGCCAAGTGGGGCGTCCAGGAGCCCAAGACCTGGGACGAGTTCCTCGACCTGTGCGACAAGCTCAAGTCCAAGGGCGTCGCCCCCATCGGCCTCGGCGCCGGCGGCAACACCGCCTGGGTCGCCTCCGCCTGGTTCGACTACCTGAACATCCGCATCAACGGTGCCGCCTACCACCGCGAACTCCTCGCCGGCAAGCACCGCTTCGACGACCCCGAGGTGCGCAAGGTCTTCGACCGCTGGGGCGAGGTGCTGCCCTACTTCGACCCGAACGGCACCGCGGTCGCCTTCCAGGACGCCACCACCTCCCTGCTCAACGGCCGCAGCGGCATGATGCTGATCGGCACCTTCTTCGCCGACGCGGCACCCAAGGACGCCCTCGACGACATCGACTTCTTCCGCTTCCCGGTGATCGACAGCAAGGTCCCGCTCGCGGAGGAGGCGCCCGTCGACGGCTACTTCGCCAGCGCCCGCACCGGCCGCCGCGACGGGGTCTTCGACCTGATGCGCTACCTCGCCACCGCCGAGGCCCAGGAGATCTACATCAAGGGCTCCTCCGGCACCGTCCTGCCCACCCACCCGGACGCCAAGGACGCGGGTACCCCGCTGGTGAAGAAGGGCCGCGCGCACATCGAGGAGGCCACGGAGATCACCCAGTTCTTCAACCGCGACTCCAGCGACGCCCTCCAGCCCACGGCCGACACCGCGCTGACCAAGTTCATCGCCCAGCCCAAGAGCGTCGGTTCGATCCTGACGACCTGGCAGCGTGACGCCGAGAAGATCTGGAACGCGTGACGTGGCCGTGCTGACCGCCCCCGAACGCACCTCCCCGGCCCCGCCCTCGCCTCGCGGCGGGCGGGCCCGGGGGCCCCGGCGCACCCCGCCGATCGTGCTCGCCTTCCTCCTGGTGCCGCTGCTCGCCGAGGCCGTGTGGGTGTTCTGGCCCGCACTCCAGGGCTTCTACCTCGCCCTCACCAGCTGGGACGGCGTCTCCGCGCCCCGCTTCGTGGGCCTCGGCAACTTCCGGGAGATGGCCCACGACGAGGTCTTCCGCACCGCCGCCGTCGACACCGTGCTGTGGCTCGTCCTGTTCGGCGGGCTCTCGGCGCTCCTCGGCCTCGGCGCCGCGCTCCTCCTCCAGCAGGAGCGCCGCGGCGTCGGCTTCTACCGCGCCGCCCTGTTCCTGCCCGTGGTGTTCTCCCTCGTCGCCACCGCCCTGGTCTGGCAGGCCATCTACCAGCCCGACGGCGTCCTCAACCAGGTCCTGGAGACCCTCGGGCTCGGCAGCCTGCGGCACGCCTGGCTCGCCGACCAGGACACCGCCCTGTACGCGGTCATCGTGCCCGCGCTGTGGCGCCAGGTCGGCTACGTGATGGTCCTCTACCTCGCCGGACTCAAGGGCATCGACCCCGCCCTGTACGAGGCCGCCAAGGTCGACGGCACCGGCCCCTGGCAGCGCTTCCGCTATGTGACCCTGCCCCAGCTGCGCAGCGTCAACGCGGTCGTCCTCTCGGTCATCATCATCGACTCGCTGCGCTCCTTCGACGTCGTGTGGTCCCTCACCCGGGGCGGCCCCTACCACTCGTCCGAACTGCTGAGCACCTACATGTACTCCACAGCTTTCCAGTCCCTGCGCCTGGGATACGGCTCCGCCCTGGCCGTCGTCATCTTCGTCCTGGCCTTCGGCGTCATCGCCTCCTACCTCGTGCGCGCCTTCCGGGAGGCCGACTGATGGCCATGACGTCCCAGAACACGACGGCCCTGCGCCGGCGCCGCACCGCCACCGCGGGCTTCCACCTCAGCGCCGGACTGATCGCCCTGCTGTGGCTGCTGCCCATCGTCCTGGTCCTGGTGACCAGCCTGCGGTCCTTCGACGACATCGCCGCCCACGGCCTCGGCAGCTGGCCCCGCTCCTTCACCCTGGACAACTTCCGCCAGGCGTGGGTCGACGGCGGACAGCAGCGCGCCCTCGTCAACAGCCTGCTCGTCACCGTCCCCTGCGTGGTGATCACGCTGGCCCTCGCCGCGATGGCCGCGTTCGCGCTCAGCCGCTACGACATGCCCTTCCGGCGCGCGCTGCTGCTGCTCATGCTCGGCGGCAACCTGCTCCCCCCGCAGATCCTGCTCATCCCGGTGTCCAAGCTGAGCGAACTCATGGGCGTCTACGACACGCTGCCCGCGCTCGTCGGTGTGCAGATCGGCTTCGGCGTCGGCTTCTACGTCTTCGTCCTGCACGGGTTCATGCGGTCCATCCCCGTCGAGATCCAGCAGGCCGCCGTCGTCGACGGCGCCGGCCCCTGGCAGATCTTCTGGCGGATCATCCTCCCGCTCACCCGCCCCGCGCTCGCCGCGCTCAGCGCCCTGTCGTTCACCTGGATCTTCAACGACCTGCTGTGGGCCATCACCGTGCTGCGCAGCGACACCAAGATGCCCATCACGGCCGCGCTCATCGGACTCCAGGGACAGTACGTGTCCATGTGGAACGTGATCGCCGCCGGCTCCGTCATCGCCGCGGCACCCACCGTGGCCGTTTTCCTCCGGTTCCAGCGCCACTTCGTGGCCGGACTCAACCTCGGAGCGGTCAAGTGACCTCGTACCAGCGCTGGACCCTGCGCACCGACCGCACCGGCTACACCGTGCGGCTGTCCGCGGACGGCCCGTGGGCCGAACTCGACGCCTGGGGACCCCACGGCGTCGAGACCGGCCCCTCCGCACTGGCCCGCTCGCACCGCACCCACTTCCTCACCCCCGCCGACGCCGCCCCGGCCGAGTACCTGCCCTCCGGACTGCGCCCGTTCACCGGCGCCGACCTGGTGGCCTCGCACCCCGGCGACGAACGCGGCGTGTGGTGGGAGTTCGCCGGCGCCGAGGAGGGCGAGGGCACCCTGCGGCTCGCCTTCACCGACGACGTCCTCGGACTGCGCACCGTCCTGTGCTACGAGACCGTGCCCGGTACCGACGTCATCCTGCGCTGGACCGAGTTCACCGCCTCCCGCGACGTGCGCCTGGACCGCCTCGACTCGGCCGCCGTCACCGTCCCGGTCACCGGCCCCGCCCGGCTGACGTACCTCACCGGGCAGTGGTCCCAGGAGTTCCAGCACACCCAACTCGACCTCACCCGCGGCACGTTCACCATGGGCAGCACCCAGGGCGTGCCCGGCCACGCCTACGCGCCCTGGCTCGCCGTCCAGGACGGCCCCGACGCGCCCGCGTACGGCATCGCCCTCGAATGGCCCGGCAACTGGCACATGACCGCCGAGGCCGAACCCGGCGGATTCGTGCGTGTGCGCGCCGGCCGGGTCCCGCACGAGGGAGCGGTGTACCTCACCCCCGGCGAGACCCTCACCACCCCGCGCCTCGCCTGCGCCTTCAGCGCGGAAGGGCTCGACGGGCTCTCCCGCGTCTGGCACCGCTACGAGCGCCGGCTCACCGGCGAGCGGCTGCACCGGCCCCGCAAGGTCCTCTACAACTCGTGGGAGGCCACCGCCTTCGACGTCGACGCCGCGGGCCAGCTGGAACTCGCCAGGACCGCCGCGGAGATCGGCGCCGAACTCTTCGTCGTCGACGACGGCTGGTTCACCGGCCGCCCCGACGACACCGGCGGCCTCGGCGACTGGTACCCCGACCCCGCCGCCTTCCCCGACGGCTTCGACCGGTTCGTCGCCGACGTGCGCGCCCTCGGCCTCGACTTCGGCCTGTGGATCGAACCCGAGGCCGTCAGCCCCGGCAGCCGGCTGCACACCGAACACCCCGACTGGGTCTACCGCATCGACGGACGGCCCGCCCGGCTGGTGCGCAACCAGCTCCTGCTCGACCTCGGCCGCACCGACGTCCAGGACTTCGTGCTCGCCACCCTCGACCGGCTCCTCACCGAGTACGACATCTCGTACCTCAAGTGGGACATGAACCGGCCGCCCACCGAGCGCGGCCGCCCCGGCGCCGGACCCGCCGACCGCCTCGACCTCGACGCCCGGCACGTCGCCGGCTACCTCCGCGTCCTCGACCACCTGCGCACCGCGCACCCCCACGTCACCGTCGAGGGCTGCGCGGGCGGCGGCGCCCGCGTCGACCACGCCACCCTGGCCCGCACCGACGTCCTGTGGCCCAGCGACAACACCGCGCCCCTGGACCGGCTCGCCATCCAGTACGGCTTCCTGCACGCCCACGCCCCGCACGTGATGAGCTCCTGGGTCACCGACGCCCCCGGCGTCTTCGACCCCCGCCCGCGCAGCCTCGCCTTCCGCTTCGTCAACGCCATGTGCGGCGTCCTCGGCATCGGCGCCGACCTGCGCCACTGGGACGCCGGACAGCGCGCCGAGGCCGCCCGCTGGATCGCGCGCTACAAGGACGTGCGGGACGTGATCCACCTCGGTGAGGCCCGCCTCCTCGGCAGCCCCCGCGAGGCCATCTGCGGCGTCCAGTACGACGGCGCCGACGGCCGCACCGTCGTGGCCGCCCTCGGCACCGGACCGCTCGACGGCGCCCCGCTCGTCCCCGGCCGGCCCGCCCGGCTGCGCCTGCGCGGCCTCGACCCGGCCGCGACGTACCAGGACGAGGACTCGAAGACCCTCTACAGCGGCGCCCATCTGCTCCTGCACGGCCTGCCGTTCGCCTGGAGCGCGACGCACGACGCGGAACTGGTGGTCCTGACCCGGCGATAGAGACCGCCCGACCGGCATATGTTCACCCCACACACACAGCACAGCGAAGGAGCCGAACCACCCGATGGAACAGTCCCGCCGCCCCGGTGACCGCTTCACCGGCCGCACGGCCGTGGTCACCGGGGCCGCCTCCGGCATCGGAGCCGCCACCGCCGAACGGCTCGCCCAGGAGGGCGCCGCCGTCGTCCTCGCCGACGTCGCCGAGGAGCGCGGCACGGCCGTCGCCGAGCGGATCGGCAAGGACGGCGGCCGGGCCCGCTTCGTCACCGCCGACGTCTCGGACGAGGGGGACTGGGCGCGCGTCGCCGCCGCCGCACACGACTTCGGCCCCGTCGACCTCCTCGTCAGCAACGCCTACACCGTCGAGGTCGCCCCGGCCCACGACATGACCCTCGGCTCCTGGCGGCACCAGCTCGACGTCAACCTCACCGGTGCCTTCCTCGGCTTCAAGGCCCTCCTGCCCGACCTGCGCGAGCGCCGCGGAGCCGTCGTCCTCACCTCCTCCGTCCACGCCCACAAGGGCATCCCCGGACACCCCGCCTACGCCGCCTCCAAGGGCGCACTGCTGTCCCTGTGCGGCCAGCTCGCCGTCGAGTACGGGCCCGAGGTGCGCGTCAACGTCGTCGTGCCCGGCCCGATCCTCACCGCCGCCTGGGACCGGGTGTCCGCCGAGGACCGGGAGCGCAGCGTCGCCGAGACCGCCGCCCGCCGCTTCGGCAGCCCGGAGGAGGTGGCCGCCGCCATCGCCTTCCTCGGCTCGGGCGAGGCGTCGTACATCACCGGGTCGAGCCTCCTCGTGGACGGCGGCTGGAGCGTCGTCAAGGCATCCGCATGACCTCAGCGCCCCCCGTGACCTCCATGTCCACAGTGGACCCCCCGCAGCAGAAAGGCACTACGACATGACGCCCTACGCCCGCCGCGGCGTGCACGGCCAGACCGTGGAGGCGCTCGCGCGCCGCATCTTGGGCGGCGAGATCCCGGAAGGGGCCACGCTCGACCTGGTCGCCCTCCAGAGCGAACTGGACGTCAGCCTCACCGCCCTGCGCGAGTCCCTGAAGGTCCTGGCCGCCAAGGGCATGGTCGACGCCCGCCAGAAGCGCGGCACGTTCGTGCGCGCCCGCGCCGACTGGAACCTGCTCGACGCCGACGTGCTGCGCTGGCAGTTCGAGAGCGACCGCACCACCGAGGCCGACCGGGCCCTGCTGCACAGCCTCGCCGAGGTCCGCTCCATCATCGAGCCGGCCGCCGTGCGCCTCGCCGCCGAGCGCCGCACCGACGCCGACCTCGTGGCCCTGGACGCCGCCCTCGACGCCATGGCCGAGCACGACGGCGACGCCGCCCACGCGGTGGAGGCCGACCTCGCCTTCCACCGCGCGCTGCTCACCGCCACCCACAACGAACTCCTCGAACGCATGGAGATGGTGATCGAGTCCGGTCTCGCCCACCGCGACCGCATCGTGCACAGCTCCCCCCACGGCGAGGACCCCGTACCCGCGCACCGTGCCGTCCTGGACGCCGTGCGCGCCCGGGACCCGCGGGCCGCGGAGGCGGCCATGCGCGCCCTGCTCGACCAGGCGGGCCGCGACCTCGACCGGGTCGGCGGGCCCGAAGAGACGGAAAGGCTCACCGGCCAGTGAAGATCACCCGCATCGAGACCTTCCTCGTGCCGCCGCGCTGGCTGTTCTGCCGCATCGAGACGGACGACGGCGTGGTCGGCTGGGGCGAACCCGTCGTCGAGGGCCGCGCCGAGGTGGTCCGCGCCGCCGTCGAGGTCCTCGCCGACCACCTCATCGGCCAGGACCCGCTGCGCATCCAGGACCACTGGCAGGTGCTCACCAAGGGCGGCTTCTACCGCGGCGGGCCCGTGCTCTCCAGCGCCGTCGCCGGGCTCGACCAGGCCCTGTGGGACATCGCGGGCAAGACCTACGGCGCCCCCGTGCACGCCCTGCTCGGCGGCCCCGTCCGCGACCGCGTCCGGGTGTACGCCTGGGTCGGCGGCGACGAACCCGCCGAGCTGACCGACCAGATAGCCGCCCAGGTGGAGGCCGGCTTCACCGCGGTGAAGATGAACGGCGCCGGCGCCACCTCACCGGTCACCACCGCCGGCGAGACCGCGGCCGTCGTCGCCCGGGTGGCCGCCGCCCGTGAGGTCCTCGGCCCGGACCGGGACGTCGCCGTCGACTTCCACGGCCGCTTCTCCGTCGCCAGCTCCCGCCGCGTCCTGGCCGAACTCGCCCCACTGCACCCGCTGTTCGTGGAGGAGCCCGTCGTCCCCGAGCAGAGCCACCTGCTGCCCGGCCTGGTCGCCTCCAGCCCCGTGCCCCTCGCCACCGGCGAACGCCTCTACTCCCGCGCCGAGTTCCTGCCCGTGCTCGCCGCCGGCATCGCCGTCGCCCAGCCCGACCTCTCCCACGCGGGCGGCATCTCCGAGGTCCACCGCATCGCCTCGCTCGCCGAGACGTACGGCGCCCAACTCGCCCCGCACTGCCCGCTCGGCCCCATCGCGCTCGCCGCCAGCCTCCAGGTCGCCTTCGCCACGCCGAACTTCCTCATCCAGGAGCAGAGCCGGGGCATCCACTACAACAGGGACGTCGACCTGCTGGCCTACCTCGTCGACACCGAGCCCTTCCGGTTCGTCGACGGCCACGCCCGGCGCGGCGAGGCCCCCGGCCTCGGCATCACCGTCGACGAGGCCGCCGTACGCGCCGCCGACCGCACCGGGCACGCCTGGCGCAACCCGGTCTGGCGCCACCCCGACGGTTCCTTCGCGGAGTGGTGACGTGACCCTGGAGATCGTCACCGACCCGGCGCACGGCGGCCGTTGGACCTCGCTGCGCGCCGGGGGACGCGAATGGCTGTGGCACTCCACCGCGACCGGCCGCGACCGGGTGTCGCCGGGCGACGCCTTCGTGGACGCGGGCGGCCTGGAGGAGTGCGTGCCCACCGTGCGCGGCACGCCCGACCACGGCGACGTCTGGGCCCGGCCCTGGACCCGCGAGGGCGCCACCGACACCGTGCGCGCCGACCGGTTCACCCTGGCCCGCACTCTGCGCGCCACCGCCGGCGGCGCCGAGGCCGACTACGTGCTCACCGCCGACCCCGGCTTCCGCTTCGTGTGGGCCGCCCACGCCCTGCTCGACCTCGGCCCGGACGCGACCGTACGACTGCGGCCGGGCGCCCGCACCCGGCTGCACCCCGAGGCCGCCCCGCTGCTCGACCGGCCCTGGCCGGCCGGCGCCCCCTGGGCCGAGGGCGACTGGCCCGCCCCGCTCGGGCTGTCCCTGGACCGGTTCGGACCCGACGACGGCACCGCGGTCGGCGCCGTCGTCGACACCCCCGACGCCTGCGTCCACGACGGCGCCGACCGGCTCTCCTTCGCCCTGGAGGCCGACGGACAGCCGCTGTCGACGGCCCTGTGGCGCAACCTCGGCGGCTTCCCCGCCGAACACCCCTACCGCAGCACGGGAGTCGAGCCGATGCTCGGCCGCGCCTTCGACCTCGCCGACGCGGGCCCCGGTGACGCGGCGGTCGTGCCCGCCGCCGGTGAGGTCCGCTGGCGGCTCACCCTCGCTGCCTCCTGCCGCTGCCCCTGAACCCGCCCTTCCGTACAAGGAGTTGTGTCCGTGGACCTGCAAGCCGCCCTGGCCGTCCACCGCTTGGTCGCCATCGTGCGCGGCGACGACCCCGAGGCCGCGCTGCGCACCGTGCTCGCCCTGGCCGACGAGGGCATCGAACTGATCGAGGTGTCCCTCAGCGGCAAGGACGCCCTCGGCGTCATCGAGCGCGCCCGCGCCGCCCTCGGGCCCGAACGGCACCTCGGCGCCGGCACCGTCCTCACCGCCGACGACGCCCGCGCCGCCCACCGGGCCGGCGCCGACTTCGCCGTCACCCCCGGCCTCGGCGACGGCGTCGTGGAGGCCCGCGCCCTCGGGATGCCGGTCCTCGCCGGGGTGATGACCCCGACCGAGGTCGTCGCCGCCCTGGCGCTCGGCGCCGAGGCGCTGAAGATCTTCCCCGCCGCCCAGGCCGGCGGCGTCGGCTACCTCAAGGCACTCAGGGCGCCGTTCCCGGACGCGGCGTTCGTGCCCGTCGGCGGGGTCGACGAGGCCGCCGCGCGCGCCTATCTGGCCGCCGGGGCACGCGCCGTCGGCGTCGGCTCCCCGCTGATCGGCGACGCGGCCGACGGCGGCAGCACGACCGCCCTGCGCGAGCGCGCCCGCGCCTTCCGCACCGCCGTACTGGAGACCGCCCCGTGACCGACGCACCGGCCGCCACCCGCCCCGACCGCCTGGAACTCGGCGAGGGCATCCGCTTCACCGGCGGACGCCTCGTCCTCGTCGACATCCTCGCGGGACGGCTGCTGACCGCACCCGACGACCCCACCGCGCCCCTGGAGACGCTCGCCCGCCTCGACGTACCCCTGGGCGCGGTGGCACCGGTGGCCGGCCGGCCCGGCGGCTGGATCGCGGCGGCGGGCACCGGCATCTGCCTGCTCGCCCCCGACTCCACGCCGACCTGGCTCGCCCGGCCGGAGGCCGACGCGCGGCCCGCGCTGCGCATGAACGACGGCACCGCCGACCCCTCCGGACGGTTCTGGGCGGGCAGCATGTCCTACGACGCGGACCCCGACGCCGGTTCGCTGTTCCGGGTGGACCACGATGGCACGGTGGTGCGGGTCCTGGAGGGCATCACCGTGCCCAACGGGCCCGCGTTCACCGCGGACGGGCGGACCATGTACCTGGCGGACAGCGCGCGGGGCGTCGTGCGCCGCTACCCGGTCGACCCGGGGACGGGGGAACTCGGCGGGCCGACGGTGTTCGTCACGGTCGACGACGGCAGCCCCGACGGGATGACCGTCGACGACGAGGGCGCCGTGTGGATCGCCGTCTGGGGCACCGGGACCGTGCGCCGGTACCTGCCCGACGGCACGCCGGACCGGACCGTCCGCGTCCCCGCGAGCCAGCCGGCCGGCGTGTGCCTCCAGCACGACGTCCTGCACATCACGTCGGCGACGGTCGGCCTCCCGGCCCCCGGCCCCCACGACGGCGCGGTCTTCTCCCTCCGCGTGGGCGTCCCCGGCCCCCCGACGGCCATGTTCCGCCCCTCCTTCTCCGTGGCTCCGGAGGCCGGCGGATGAGCGCGTCCTGGCCCCCGGGCCGCGACACCGACGACATGCCGCACGGCGCGAAGCCCACCCGCAGGTCACCGGGCGGTACGGACACCGCGAGCGGGACCGCCGCGAGCGAGGGCGCCGTGCCCCCGCCGACCGCCGCGCCCACCGGCGAACGCGCGGACGGACGGCCCTCCGCCGCCGCGGACGGGACGTCGCGTGCGGGGCGCCGCTCGTCCGGCCGGACCGGATCCGACGGGACGAGGCGTGTGCCGGCGGATGGCCGCGGGCCGGGAAGCGGCGCCCGCCCGGACGCCGGTGGCGGCGAGGTGGAGGCCGTGCCCGCGACCGTCCGGCCTGGCGAGGGCGCGTGGCGGCCCCGGGACGGGAGCGTCGTGTGTGTGGGGGAGACCATGGTGGCGCTGGCGCCCGAGGACGGGGGCCCGCTGGACGACACGGGCAGCCTGCGGGTCTCCGTCGCCGGCGCCGAGTCCAACGTGGCGATGTACCTCGCCGACCTCGGCCGCCCCGCCGTATGGCTCTCCGCCCTCGGCGACGACCCCTTCGGGCACCGGGTGCGCGCCGCCGTCGCCGCGACCGGGGTCGACGTGTCCGGCGTACGGCACGACCCCGACCGGCCCACGGGCGTGCTGGTCAAGGACCCGACGCCCACCGGGACCCGCGTCCACTACTACCGGCGCGGCTCGGCGGCCTCCGCCCTCGGCCCCGACGTCCTCGACGCCCCCGCCCTCGCCGCGGCCACCCTCCTGCACCTCACCGGTGTCACCCCGGCCCTCTCCCCGACCTGCCGCGCCCTGGTCGAGCGGGCACTCGCGACACCGCCGCACCGGCGGCCGTACGCCGTCAGCTTCGACGTGAACCACCGCCCCGCCCTCTGGCCGGAGGGCACCGCCGCCACCGTCCTGCGCGACCTGGCCGACCGCGCCGACATCGCCTTCGTCGGCCTAGACGAGGCCCAGCGCCTGTGGGGCGACCACCTCGACGCGCACGGCGTGCGCAAGGTGCTCGGCGGGCCGCGGCTGCTCGTCGTCAAGGACGGCGGCCGGGCGGCCACCGCCTTCAGCGACGGCCACGAGGTCACCGTGCCCGCACTGCGCACGGAGGTCGTGGAACCGGTCGGCGCGGGCGACGCGTTCGCCGCCGGATTCCTCGCGGGGCTGCTGGCGGACGGCGACCTCACCCGCGCCCTGCGCCTCGGCCACGTCACGGCCTCCTCCGCGCTCCGGGTGACCGGCGACCACGGCCCCCTGCCCGACCCGGCGACCCGGGACCGACTGCTCTCCCTGAGCGTGCGGGAGTGGGCCCGGCGCGACTGACGCCCCCAGCCTCTCCCTCCCACGGCCAGGATGAAATCCCTGGTCAGCCGTACGGTGAGGGGCATGGTCACGGGAACGGAACTGGGGGAGTACCTGCGGGCGCGGCGGGAGCGGCTGCGGCCCGAGGAGTTCGGGCTGCCGGCCGGCGGACGGCGGCGCACACCGGGGCTGCGCCGGGAGGAGGTCGCCCACCTCGCGGGCATCAGCCCCGAGTACTACATGAGGCTGGAGCAGGGCCGCGACCGGCACCCCTCCGAACAGGTCCTGGAGAGCATCGCCCACGCGCTGCGCTTCGACCGCAACGAGGAGGCGTACCTCCACGACCTGGCCCGCCCCGGCCGCCCCCGGCGCCGCCGCGGCTCCCGCGCCGAACGGGTCGGCGACGGCGTGCGCGCCCTGATCGACAGCTGGCCGCTGACCCCCGCCGTCGTCCAGGGCCCGTACCTGACGACCCTCGCGGCCAACCGGCTCGCCGTCGCGCTCAGCCCGTACTTCGCGCAGGGCGTCAACACCCTCCGCGCGGCCTTCCTCGAACCGGAGATGCGGGAGTTCTACCGGGACTGGGACGCGATGACCGCCAAGGCCGTCGCCCAGCTGCGCACCCTGATCGGCGGCGGTCACGAGGACGACCCGAGGCTCGCCGCGCTGATCGGCGAACTCAGCCTGCGCAGCGACCGCTTCCGCACCCTGTGGGCCCGCCGGGACGTCCGCCACACCACCAGCGGCGTCACCCTGCTGCGCCACCCCCTCGTGGGGGACCTGGACCTGCGGTACGAGAAGTTCGCCCCGCTCGCGGCGCCGGGCCAGATCCTCGTCACCTACCACGCTCCGCCGGGCACCGACTCCCACGAACGGCTGCTGCTGCTCGCCCAGTTGGCGACCCCGGCCACCGAACCCTCCCGCACCGCCGCACCCGATCCTTCCCGCACCGCCGCACCCGATCCTTCCCGCACCGCCGCACCAGATCTCTCCCGCCCCACCCCACCCGATCCCTCGCACACCGACAGAAACGGAACGACATGACCGGCACGACCGTACTGGTGACCGGTGGCACCGGTTTCCTCGCCACCCGCTGCGTCGCCCAGGCCCTCCGGGCGGGCCACCGGGTGCGCACCACCGTCCGCTCCGCGCGGCGCGAGGACGACGTCCGCGCCGCGGTGGCCGCCGCAGGCGCCGACGCGGGCGACGCCCTGTCCTTCGTCACCGCCGACCTGACCTCGGACGACGGCTGGCAGCGGGCCGTCGCCGGATGCACCTACGTCCTGCACGTCGCCTCCCCCTTCCCGCCCGCGCAGCCGGAGCACGAGGACGAACTGATCGTGCCCGCCCGCGAGGGCACCCTGCGCGTCCTGCGCGCGGCCCGCGACGCGGCCGTACGGCGGGTGGTGGTCACCTCCTCCTTCGCCGCCGTCGGCTACGGCCACCCCGACACCGAGCGGCCGTTCACCGAGGACGACTGGACGGACGTCACCGCGGACATCTCCCCGTACGTGAAGTCCAAGGCCCTCGCCGAACGCGCCGCCTGGGACTTCGCCGGGGACACGGACGGCGGCCCGGAGCTGACCGTGGTCAACCCCGTCGGCATCTTCGGCCCCGTCCTCGGCCCCGACCACGCCTCCTCGATCGACCTGATCAGGTCGCTGCTCGACGGGAACCTGCCCGGCACACCGCGGCTGCACTTCGCCGTC
The DNA here is from genome assembly GCF_040638185.1 of Streptomyces sp. NPDC026672. Classification (NCBI taxonomy): domain Bacteria; kingdom Bacillati; phylum Actinomycetota; class Actinomycetes; order Kitasatosporales; family Streptomycetaceae; genus Streptomyces; species Streptomyces sp. NPDC026672. The sequence continues at coordinate 81,396 of NZ_JBEZXS010000032.1, read as the reverse complement.
GTGGACGTACGGGACGCCGCCGATCTGCACCTGCGCGCCATGACCAGCCCGCAGGCGGCCGGGCGGCGGTTCATCGCCGCCGCCGGGGACGCGGTCTCGCTGCACGACATCGCCCTCGTCCTGCGCGAGCGACTGGGCGACGCGGCGAGCCGGGTGCCCGCCGAGGACCTGCCCGACGACGTCGTCCGGCGGCTCGCTGAGACCGTCCCGGCGATGCGCGAGGTGGCGGCCGGCCTCGGCCGGGTCCGGCACGTGGACGGCTCCCTCGCCCGCCGTGTGCTCGGCTGGGCACCCCGCTCCACGGCCGACGCCGTCACGGCGACGGCCGAGAGCCTGCTCGCCCTGGGCCTGGCCGGGGACGCCGCTCCACGGCCGTGACCGGGCCCGCCCCGGGGGACCGGCGTCGATCTCGTGTCCGCGGTCTTCTGCGGTTCCCGGCCCGCCCCTAACGTGGCCGCGTGGCAGGGCAGCGGTGCTGCCGACACGATGGTGTTCGTCGCCGCCGGGCTGAAGGGGTCGAGGATGTTCCGCAAGGTGCTGGTCGCCAACCGTGGGGAGATCGCCATCCGGGCGTTCCGTGCCGGCTACGAGCTGGGCGCGCGGACGGTCGCCGTCTTCCCGCACGAGGACCGCAATTCCCTCCACCGGCTCAAGGCCGACGAGGCGTACGAGATCGGCGTCCCGGGCCATCCGGTGCGGGCGTACCTGTCGGTGGACGAGATCGTGGCCGCCGCCCGCCGGGCGGACGTCGACGCCGTCTACCCCGGCTACGGCTTCCTGTCCGAGAACCCGGAGCTGGCCCGGGCCTGCGAGGAGGCCGGCATCACGTTCGTCGGGCCGAGCGCGGACACCCTGGAGCTGACCGGCAACAAGGCGCGGGCGGTGGCCGCGGCCCGCGCCGCCGGAGTGCCCGTGCTCGGCTCCTCGGCGCCCTCCACCGACGTGGAGGAACTGGTCAGGGCCGCCGACGAGGTCGGCTTCCCCGTGTTCGTGAAGGCCGTCGCGGGCGGCGGCGGACGCGGCATGCGCCGGGTCGAGGACCCCGACCGGCTGCGGGAGTCCATCGAGGCGGCCTCCCGCGAGGCCGCGTCCGCGTTCGGCGACCCGACGGTCTTCCTGGAGAAGGCCGTGGTCGACCCGCGCCACATCGAGGTGCAGATCCTCGCCGACGGCGACGGCCACGTCATCCACCTCTACGAACGCGACTGCTCGGTGCAGCGCCGCCACCAGAAGGTCATCGAGCTGGCCCCCGCCCCCGACCTCGACCCGCGGCTGCGGGACCGGATCTGCGCGGACGCCGTGCGCTTCGCCCGCGAGATCGGCTACCGCAACGCGGGCACCGTCGAGTTCCTGGTCGACCGCGACGGCAACCACGTCTTCATCGAGATGAACCCGCGCATCCAGGTCGAGCACACCGTGACCGAGGAGGTCACCGACGTCGACCTGGTCCAGGCCCAACTGCGCATCGCCGCCGGGGAGTCGCTCGCCGACCTCGGGCTGTCCCAGGAGACGGTCACCCTGCGCGGCGCCGCCCTCCAGTGCCGTATCACCACCGAGGACCCCGCCAACGGCTTCCGCCCCGACACCGGCCGGATCAGCGCCTACCGCTCGCCCGGCGGCTCCGGCATCCGCCTCGACGGCGGAACCACCCACGCCGGTACGGAGATCAGCGCGCACTTCGACTCCATGCTGGTCAAACTCACCTGCCGGGGACGGGACTTCGCGTCGGCGATCGGCCGCGCCCGGCGAGCCGTGGCCGAGTTCCGCATCCGCGGCGTGGCCACCAACATCCCCTTCCTGCAAGCCGTCCTGGACGACCCGGACTTCCAGGCCGGGCGCGTCACCACGTCGTTCATCGAGCGGCGCCCGCACCTGCTCACCGCCCGCACCTCCGCCGACCGCGGCACCAAACTGCTCACCTACCTCGCCGACGTGACCGTCAACAAGCCCCACGGCGAACGCCCCCACCTGCCGTCCGCGCTCACGAAGCTGCCCCCGCTGCCGGAGGGCGAGCCGCCCGCGGGCTCCCGGCAGCGGCTCGTCGAACTCGGTCCCGAGGGCTTCGCCCACCGGCTGCGCGAGTCGCCGCTGCTCGGCGTCACCGACACCACCTTCCGCGATGCCCACCAGTCGCTGCTCGCCACCCGGGTGCGCACCAAGGACCTGCTCGCCGTCGCCCCCGTCGTGGCCCGCACCCTGCCCGGACTGCTGTCCCTGGAGTGCTGGGGCGGCGCCACCTACGACGTCGCCCTGCGCTTCCTCGCCGAGGACCCCTGGGAGCGGCTGGCCGCGCTGCGCGAGGCCGTGCCCAACATCTGTCTCCAGATGCTGCTGCGCGGCCGCAACACCGTGGGCTACACGCCGTACCCGACCGAGGTCACCGACGTGTTCGTGCAGGAGGCCGCCGCCACCGGCGTCGACATCTTCCGGATCTTCGACGCGCTCAACGACGTCGGACAGATGCGGCCCGCGATCGACGCCGTGCGGCAGACCGGCACGGCCGTCGCCGAGGTCGCCCTCTGCTACACCGCCGACCTGTCCGACCCGTCCGAACGCCTCTACACCCTCGACTACTACCTGCGGCTCGCCGAGCAGATCGTCGAGGCGGGCGCCCACGTCCTGGCCGTCAAGGACATGGCCGGACTGCTGCGCGCCCCCGCCGCCGCGACCCTGGTCTCCGCGCTGCGCCGGGAGTTCGGGCTGCCGGTGCACCTGCACACCCACGACACGGCGGGCGGCCAGCTCGCCACCTACCTCGCGGCGGCGCAGGCGGGCGTGGACGCGGTGGACGGGGCCGTCGCCTCCATGGCCGGCACCACCTCGCAGCCGTCGCTGTCGGCGATCCTGGCCGCCACCGACCACTCCGAGCGGCCCACCGGGCTCGACCTCCAGGCCGTCGGGGACCTGGAGCCGTACTGGGAGAGCGTCCGCCGGATCTACGCGCCCTTCGAGGCGGGCCTCGCCTCGCCGACCGGGCGCGTCTACCACCACGAGATCCCCGGCGGCCAGCTGTCCAACCTGCGCACCCAGGCCGTCGCGCTCGGCCTCGGCGACCGCTTCGAGGACATCGAGGCCATGTACGCGGCCGCCGACCGCATCCTGGGCCGGCTGGTCAAGGTCACCCCGTCCTCCAAGGTGGTCGGCGACCTCGCCCTGCACCTCGTCGGCGTGGGCGCCGACCCGGCCGAGTTCGAGGCGGCACCCGACCGGTTCGACATCCCCGACTCCGTGATCGGCTTCCTGCGCGGCGAGTTGGGCACCCCGCCGGGCGGCTGGCCGGAGCCGTTCCGCACCAAGGCGCTCCAGGGACGCTCCGGGGCGCGGCCCGTCCAGGAGCTGACCGCCGAGGACCGCACCGGCCTGGAGAAGACCCCGCGGGCCACCCTGAACCGGCTGCTGTTCCCCGGTCCCGCCCGGGAGTTCGAGGCGCACCGGCAGACCTTCGGCGACACCGGTGTCCTCGACAGCAAGGACTTCTTCTACGGGCTGCGCCCCGGCACCGAGTACGCCGTGGACCTCGAACCCGGCGTACGGCTCCTCATCGAGCTCCAGGCGGTCGGGGACGCGGACGAGCGGGGCATGCGCACGGTGGTGTCCACCCTCAACGGGCAGCTCCGCCCGCTCCAGGTGCGCGACCGCTCCGCCGCCTCCGACGTCCCGGTCACCGAAAAGGCCGACCGCGCCGACCCCGGCCAGGTGGCGGCGCCGTTCGCCGGTGTGGTCACCCTCGCGGTGGAGGAGGGCGACGAGGTGGAGTCGGGGGCGACGGTGGCCACCATCGAGGCGATGAAGATGGAGGCGGCGATCACGGCTCCCCGGGCGGGCCGGGTCACGCGTCTCGCCATCAACCGCATCCAGCAGGTGGAGGGCGGCGACCTGCTGGTCCAACTAGGCTGACACACCCGCGCGCCGCTCACCCAGGCGGAGTGCCGCGCCACCGGCGGCGCGGTCATCCCACTCCCCCGGCTTCCAGGGCGTCTGCTGGTGGTTCCTGCCCGACGGCACCCTGGACAGCGCCCAGATCACCGACATGCTGCCGCGTTTCTGAGTCTTCGGGGCGGCAGCGGCCAACGCCCGACAGGCCGGCCGAGGGGCTGTTCCACTGGGCGGCACCTTCGGGAGCACGCCCCCGACCGTCACGCCGCCGACTCGTCGTCGGACGTCGGTTCGTCCACCCACCGCACGGCGCCCGCGAGGTTCGCGGCGGTGCCGGCGGTGGAGGTCGAGCGGCGGACGGCGCCGTTTGCGGTAGGCCGCGACGGTCGTCGGGTGGGCTACGGCGAGCCCGGCGGCGCGGACCCTCGTTGGACCAGGGCGCCCCGGACGGCGGCGCAACGGGGCTGACGAACTGGGATGACGTCCTTGGCTCTGCCCGCACGCTGTCCGACTGGGCGGACCAGCACCTGATTTCGTGGTCGGTGGACCCTGGGCGTCTTCCGCGTGGAGAACGGGGGCGAGAGGATCTGGCCCATGAGAATTCTCGTCATCGGCGGTACCTGGTTCCTGGGGAAGTACATTGACCTCTCCGGTTTCTCCGCAAGCTTGGCGCTTTACCGCATCAGCGCGTCGCGTTCGGTGGTGAGTTGCTGATTCCGGCGGGTCGATCCCGCCGTACTCCCACGGTGTCACCCGAGAGGCACTGTCGCGTAGGACTGCCACTCGTACATCTGGTTGTCGCGGTGGATGACGATGAGCTCCGCTGCACTGATGTGTGCGGGTGCCGACCGGGTGTCGAGAGTGGCCAGGGCCTCGACGATGGGGGCGACAGGGCCGTCGGCGGCGGAGTAGGCGACAGACATGTGCGGGGTGAAGCCGTCGGCCTGCTCCGGGACGTTGGGAGCGCCCAGGACGTCCGCCATGGCGGCCCGGATCGCGTTCCGTACGGATCGGACGGGCTCGCTGGGGCGGGCCGGCAGCAGGACGGCTTCGGAGTCGATGGTCTCCGGCCCGAACTGGACGTCGAAGGCGGGGACGGCGGAGAGACGTGACCGGGCTGCGCCCACGACGGCCTCGATGTCGCTCTCCGCGATCTCCTCGACGAAGTTGATGCCTTGCATGGTGAGGTGCAGCCACTGGTCGGGAATGAGCGTGAGTGCCGGTTCCAGGGGGGTGAGGGCGGAACGGTATTCGGCGGCGAGCCGGTGCACGTCGTGTTGTCCCTCGAAGGTGATGTGCCAGGTGTAGAAACGGCGGCCCACGCTCCATCCGGGTCGCCACCACCAGTGATTGCGCATGCTGCTGGGTTCAGTTGTCATGGCGGTGATCCAATCAGGCGTCGTCGCGCCCTGACGAGAGTGCCGCAAGACGACGGGGCGCGGAGTCTCGCCCGAATTCATCGATCGCCGCGCGCAGGCCGACAACGGCCCTGCCGGCCACTCGGATCTGGCCGAGGCCGGCGCCGAGTTGCATCAGTCTGTCGGTGACGGGGGCCAGACGCCGGTCCGGGGAGAGTGTGAGCACCGGCCGTAACGCCTCGTATGCGCCGTCGAGCTCCGCGAGATGCAGGTGTGCCGCCGCGCGGCTGATGTGGATCTGTGCGACGGTGCCGTACGCCCGCACCGGCTGGGCGTTGATGAGGCAGAGTGCGCGGTCTGCGGATTCCAGGGCGTCGGTGGGCCTGCCGATGCGCAGTTGCGCGGCGGCGGCGTAGTTTTCCTGCCGTGCGGGCGTGCAGGCGAACAGGCCGCCGATGTCGTCCGCACCGGCGACGGCTTCCCGGGCGGCTTCGGCACGGGTGAGCGCGTCCAGTGCCTCGTCGACGGCTCCGAGTTGCGACCACGCGTCGGCTTCCTGGCAGGCGAGCAGAACGGTCACCGTGCCGCAGGGTGAGTAGGAAGCTCCGCGACGGGCGTGCTGGAGGGCGTCATCGAGCCGTCCGTTCCAGAAGGCGGTCTTGGAACGGACGGACAGGATCCAGGCCCGGAGTGTGTCGCTGCGGGCCAACTCTGCGCACAGCCATGCCGTCTCGCTCTGCGTCTCGGCTTCCGCGATGTGACCCAGGTCTGAGGACATCCAGGCAAGCAGGCTGCACAGATAGCCGCTGATCGTGTAGAGCTCCCTGGCCTGGTGCGGGTGTTGGTGGCCGCCCAGCAGCCGACCGACCTCGGCACGCAGTTCGCGGGCGCTGTTGAAGAGGGCCATGGGGGTTGAGTCCGGTTGGACGTACTGAGAGGCCAGCAACTGCGTCTGTCCCCACAGTTGTTCGAGGGAGAAGGAGCCGACGTTGGTGGTCTCCGCCCAGCGTGCCCAGGTCAGGGACTCGTCCGCGGCCAGTTGCACCAGTTCGGCCCCGCTGGGCTCGGCGTCAGCGGGGGTCATCCGGTTGAGGACAGCCAGTTCCCATGCGGGCAGTTCCGCTCGGTCCTGGAGGTCAAGCAAATCCTCCACTTGACATCCGTAGACGTCGGCGAGCGCGATCAGGACAGGGATCGTGGGTCTGCGCCGAGTGGACATGACCGGCCAGCGTTCCCACTTGCTGACGGTGGAGGTCTCCGCAGCGATTGTCTCGCCCTGCTGGCCACTTCTGTCGTTGAGGCGGTCGGCTACCTGTTGCAGGGACCAGCCATGGGCGTGGCGCCAGGCTTCCCGCGGTCTGAATCCGAAGTGCGTCCGCATCTCCGCTGCGACGGCAGCAATGGGGCTGCCCAACTCGGTCATCCGGCGCCGCAGGGCGTCCCTTGCCACCTTCGAGTTCTTGGCTGATGACGGCGTGCTCATGCCCTGCCCCCTGGGTGTCGTCGTCGGCCAACCGTAGACCTGCGGTTTGGCAAACCGTTCCAGATGGTGAGGGTCCTCGGCCCCGGTGTGCCGAAAAACGTGAGTAGGAGAGCTTTTCTTGCAGGTCACAGTACTGTCTGGCATCCGGAAAATTTGGTTACGGCTGACCGTGACGCCACCGTGCGGGTCTTGAAACCGTAGGAGCAGGACACCAGCCGTCTCCGGGGCTCCGCGTGCGACCCGCGGAGCCTTCCTTTCCTGCCCGGTCGACAGTCCATGTCGGCCAGCAGCTGAAACGGCGGTCTGGCGCCCTCGTCAATGACCGGGTCACCGGGTGAGGAGCATTCAGGTCAGCCGCGCGTCCCCGTCGCGGCGACGGGCTCCTCCTCCGGTGGCCCGCTCCTCCCGCTGCGTCACCGAGGTTCTGATGTCTTCACTTCTGACTTGCCGCCCGTCCGGAGATGGTGCGTTATGACGACGACAGCCGTATGGCTGTCCCGCGCGGTCCTGTACCGCGACCGGGACGTGATGGACGAGCGGATCGAGCTCCGGTCCAGCACCCGTGGCGCTCAGCCCTGCTCTGAAGACGCCGCCCGTGTAGGCGCCATACGCCGGATCGCCGCCGCACGTCTTCGGTACTGCGGCCTGGACGCCCTGCGCGATGACGTGATGCTGGTCGTCTCCGAGCTGGTGACCAACGCGGTGCTTCACGCCGGTACGAGCGAAGTCCGCGTGAGCATGACGGTCCGGGACGGCTTCCTGGTCGTCACTGTCGTCGACGGCGTTCCGGGGGCTGCGGCGACCAGGCACACGGACGGGAACTCGGAGTCCGGGCGGGGCCTGGAACTGGTCGAAGCCGTGGCGAGAGTGCATGGCGGTTCCTGGGGAACGAGCAACGCCGGCGCGGAGACCTGGTGCCGCCTCGCGGTACCCCCGCAGATACAGCCGTGAGTGCGTACGTCGTCACCCCCCAGCTGGGCAATCCGAGGCCCCGCCACCGGCCATTCCTTGAAATCCAGGACCCCGCTGACAGTGAAGAAAAGGTCGTCCGTGACCAACATCAACGTGCTCGATCCGGGCGCCTCGCCGCTCGATTACTACGGATCCGAACTCCGCCGGCTCCGGGAGAGAGCGGGCCTGACGCAGCGGCAGCTCGGTGACATGGTCGCCTATACGGGGTCACTCGTCGGTCAGATCGAGACCGCCAGGAAGCTGCCCACGGCGGAGTTCAGCGCACGGGCCGATGCCGCTCTGGAGACGGGTGGGCTGCTGTCCCGGCTCGTGGATCTGGTCCTGAGGAGCCGACTCCCGAGGTGGTTCCGGGAGATCGCGGAGCTGGAAGCACGGGCGACCGAGATCTGCACCTTCCAGATGGGCATGGTCCATGAACTGTTGCAGACCCGGCCCTACATCCATGCGGTACTCCGCGCGTTCGAAGAGACCGAACCCGAGGACCGGACCGCCGCGCGGCTGACCCGGCAGCGCGTCTTCGAGAAGGAGAGACCGCCGGTCTTCTGGATGGTTCTCGGCGAGGCCGCACTGCACCAGGAGATCGGGGACCGGGAGATCATGCGTGGGCAACTCGCCCATCTGGCCACCTTCGAGTGCAACACCCGGGTCAACGTTCAGGTGCTGCCGTTCTCGGCCGGAGCGCACCCGGGGCTCACGGGCTCGTTCACCGTGTTCCGGTTCGGGGCCGATCCGGCCGTCGTCCATGCCGGGGGGGGTACGGAGCCGGGCATCCGACGGCAGACGCGAAGACGGTCGGCAGTTGTTCGCTCCGGTACGACCACCTCCGGGCCGCCGCACTGTCCATCAAGGACTCGGCGCAGCTGATGCGGCGCATGGCGGAGGACCGCTACGGAGAGCGGGCGAGGTAAGGGGGAGGGGGAGCGCCACAGGGTCAACCGTCCTTCGTTCACGGGGAGTTCGTGGGTTGGGGGAGGGCTGGTGCGGAGGCCGGGGCGGGGGTTCGGCATTGTGGGGGTGTGGAGATCGATCACGCACCCGAGGAGGCCGGATGACCGGCAGTGGGGAATCCGTTCTGTTGCGCACCGCCGGGCGCGCCGCGTACGTCACGCTCAACCGGCCCCGGGCCATCAACGCCCTGAACCACGAGATGGCCCGCCGGATCGACGCCGCGCTGAGCGCGTGGGAGGACGACCCGGCCGTCGAGACCGTCGTGCTGACCGGCGCGGGGGAGCGCGGGCTGTGCGCCGGCGGCGACATCCGCGCCGTGTACGACGACGTCCGGGACGGCGACGGCAGCCGCGCCGCCGCGTTCTGGCGGGACGAGTACCGGCTCAACGCCCGCATCGCCCGTTACCCCAAGCCGTACGTCGCCCTCATGGACGGCATCGTCATGGGCGGCGGCGTCGGCCTGTCCGCGCACGGCAGCGTACGGATCGCCACCGAGCGCTCGCGCATCGCCATGCCCGAGACCGGCATCGGTTTCGTCCCCGACGTCGGCGGCACCCACCTCCTCTCCCGCGCCCCCGGCGAACTCGGCACCCACCTCGCCCTGACCGGCGTCGCGGTGGGCGCCGCCGACGCCCGGCTGGCCGGGCTGGCCGACCACTGCGTGCCCTCGGCCGTCCTGCCCGCGCTGCTGGCCGACCTCGCCGACAAACCCGTGGCCGAGGCCCTCGCGCCGCACCTCGTACCGCCCCCGCCGGGCGAGCTCGCCGAGGCACGGGGCTGGATCGACGCCTGCTACGCAGCCGACACCGTCGAGGAGATCGTCGAGCGGCTGTCCGCCGACGGGCGCACCCCCGCCAAGGAGGCCGCGCAGACGCTGCTCGCCAAGTCGCCCACGTCCCTCAAGGTCACCCTCGCCGCGCTGCGCCGCGCCCGGCGGCTCGGTTCGCTGGAGGAGGTCGTCGACCAGGAGTACCGCGTCTCCCTCGCCGCCCTCACCGCCCCCGACCTGGTCGAGGGCATCCGCGCCCAGGTCGTCGACAAGGACCGCGCCCCGCGCTGGTCCCCGGCCGGCCTCGCCGAGGTCACCGACGCCGACGTGGAGCGGTTCTTCGCGCCGCTGGGCGAGCGGGAACTCGGACTCGCCCCGTGCGCTTGATTACTCAGGCTTGGTTGAACAGTCCAGACTGATAAACCTATTGTTATTACCTGTGGAAGTGGAGAAAGCAGCAGGTCACAGCACATCCGGCAAAGACGGGGACACCCGCAAGGACGGGGACACCGGCGGCACCGGGGACGTCGGCAAAACCGGGGACACCGTCCCGCTCGCCGCCGCCCTGCGTCTGGCCGTGGCCCGGATCACCCGTCGGCTGCGCCAGGCGCACGCCGTGGGCGACGTGTCCCTGTCCGGCGTCTCGGTCCTGGCCCGCCTCGCGGGCGCCGGACCCGACTCGCCGGGCTCGCTCGCCGCGCTCGAACGCGTCAGGCCCCAGGCGATGGCGACCACCCTCGCCGGACTCGAACAGCGCGGACTGGTGCGCCGCACCCCCGACGCGACCGACGGCCGGCGCACCATCGTCGTGATCACCGACGACGGGCGCACCGTGCTGGAACAGCGCCGCTCGGAGTCCGTGGGCCGGCTCGCGCACGCCCTCGCGGAGTTCACCCCGCGGGAGCGCGCCGTCCTCCACGACGCCCTGCCCCTCCTCGACCGACTGGCGGAACGACTGTGAGCGCACACCCGGCCGACGGCACCGCACGCGGCGGACTCCTCGCACGGATCGCCCGCCCCAAGGACACACCCCCGGGCCCCGGCTACAAGTGGGTTGCCCTGTCCAACACCACGCTCGGCGTCCTGATCGCCACGATGGACGCCTCCATCGTGATCATCTCCCTGCCGGCCATCTTCCGCGGCATCGGCCTCGACCCGCTCGCCGCGGGCAACATCGGCTATCTGCTGTGGATGATCCTCGGCTACCTGCTGGTCTCGGCGGTGCTCGTCGTCGTCCTCGGCCGGCTGGGCGACATGTTCGGCCGGGTCAGGATCTACAACCTCGGCTTCCTGATCTTCGCGATCGCCTCCGTGGCCCTGTCCCTCGACCCGTTCCGGGCCGGTGCCGGAGCCCTGTGGCTGATCCTGTGGCGCGTCGTGCAGGCGTTCGGCGGTTCCATGCTCACCGCCAACTCCGCCGCCATCCTCACCGACGCCTTCCCCGCCCGGCAGCGCGGCACCGCCCTCGGCATCAACCAGATCACCGCGCTCGCCGGCCAGTTCCTCGGTCTGCTCGCCGGCGGTCTGCTCGCCGCGGTCGACTGGCGCGCGGTGTTCTGGGTGAGCGTCCCCGTCAGCGTCACCGGGACCGTCTGGTCGTACCTGAGCCTGCGCGAGACGGCGTCCGGCAGGCGCGGCCGGGTCGACTGGTTCGGCAACGTCACCTTCGCCGCGGGCGCCGGCATCCTCCTCGCGGGCATCACCTACGGCATCCAGCCCTACGGCACCAGCGCCACCGGCTGGGGCAACCCGCTGGTCCTGACGGGCCTGATCGGCGGCGTCGTCCTGCTCCTGGTCTTCTGCGTCGTCGAGACCCGGGTCGCCGAACCCATGTTCCGGCTCTCCCTGTTCCGGGTGCGGGCCTTCGCCGCGGGCAATCTGGCCGCCCTGCTGACCGCGATCGCGCGCGGCGGACTCCAGTTCATGCTCATCATCTGGCTCCAGGGGATCTGGCTGCCGCTGCACGGCTACGACTTCGAGGACACCCCGCTGTGGGCCGGCATCTTCATGCTGCCGCTCACTGTCGGCTTCCTCGTCGCGGGGCCCCTCTCCGGATACCTGTCCGACCGGTTCGGCGCGCGGCTGTTCTCCACCACCGGACTCGTCGTGGTCGCCGCCTCCTTCCTCGGGCTGCTCGCCCTGCCCGTGAACTTCGACTACGGCCTGTTCGCCGCCCTGCTGCTGCTCAACGGCCTCGGCCAGGGCATGTTCTCGGCGCCCAACACGTCGTCGATCATGGGCAGCGTGCCGCCCGAGTACCGGGGCGTCGCCTCCGGTATGCGCTCCACGTTCCAGAACTCGGGCACGGCCCTGTCCATCGGCGTGTTCTTCTCGCTGATGGTCTCGGGCCTGGCCTCCTCGCTGCCGGCCACGCTCAGCCAGGGCCTCAGGGCGGGCGGCGTTCCCGCCGCCACGGCCGAGCAGGCCGCGTCGCTGCCACCGGTGAGCACCCTGTTCGCGACGTTCCTCGGCAACAATCCGATCAGCCACCTGCTCGGCTCCAGCGGCGCGCTCGACCGGCTGAGCGACGCCCAGCGCGAGGCGCTGACGGGCCACACCTTCTTCCCGCGGCTGGTCTCCGGGCCCTTCCACCACGGCCTGACCATCGTCTTCGGCGTCGCCGCGGCCATGGCCCTGATCTCCGCGTTCGCCTCGGCCCTGCGCGGCCGCGACGCCTCCACCGCCGGACGCCCGACGAAGGAGGCCCCGGCGACCGGCCCCCGCGCGGACGACCCGGACGACATGAACGACACGGACGGCACGGACGACTCGAACGAGGCGGACGGCGCACCTACCGCAGGGGCCCGGCGCCCCGCCCGGTGACCCCACCTCCGACCGATCACCTCGCACCGACCATTTCACCCCCCACCTCTGAACCGATCCGAAAGGACCCAGGCATGGCGAACAGCGCCCTGCTCGTGATGGACGTCCAGCGCTCCATCGTCGACCGCTTCCAGGACGGCGGCGGTTACCTGCCGCGGCTGCGCGAGACCGTGGACGCCGCCCGCACGGCCGGCCTGCCGGTGATCTACGTGGTCGTCCGCTTCCGCGACGGCCACCCCGAGATCAGCACCCGCAACGAGGCGTTCGGCGCCGCCGCGAGCGCCGGTGCGTTCACCGAGAGCGACCCGGGCAGCGAGATCCACCCCGACGTGGCGCCCCGACCCGGCGACGTCGTCGTCACCAAGCGGCGCGTGAGCGCGTTCGCGGGCAGTGACCTCGACGTCGTGCTGCGCGCGGGCGGCATCGAGCACCTCGTCCTCACCGGCATCGCCACCAGCGGTGTCGTGCTGTCCACCCTGCGGCAGGCCGCGGACCTCGACTTCCGGCTCACCGTCCTGGAGGACGTCTGCCTCGACGGCGACCCCGAGGTGCACCGTGTGCTGACCGAGAAGGTCTTCCCGCGCCAGGCCGACGTGCTGACCGCCGCGGAGTGGATCAAGACCCTCGGCTGACACTCCTCCCGCCCGACCCCGGTGCGGTCACGCGACGGCGCGGCCGCACCATCTTGTTTCATGCTACATCTAAGTGCATAATGCCGTTATGCATCATCGGGTCACGGGTCCGGCGGTCACCGACGCGTCGGCGGAGGAACTGATCACCGCCGTCGAGCAGATGGTCCGCTTCGTCCGCCACAGCGCCACCGCCGGCGGCCTCGGCACGGCCGCCTCCGCCGTCATGGCCCGGCTCGGCCGCGAAGGCCCCCAGCGCCTGACCGAACTCGCCCGTGCCGAAGGCGCTTCCCAGCCCAACATGACCCAGCTCGTGACCCGGCTGGAGCGGGCGGGCCTGGTCCGGCGCACCGCGGACCGCAGCGACGGCCGTGGTGTGCTGGTCGCGGCCACCGACACCGGCCTTGACGTCCACCGGCGGCGCCGCGCCGAACGCACCGCCGCCCTCCGGGACCTCGTCGGCGAACTGGCCCCGCCCGAACGGCAGGCGGTCCTGGCCGCCCTGCCCGCCCTCGCCCGCGCCATCGAGGACCGCCGGGCCCGCTCCTGACCCGTACGCCCCTCCCGTCCCCCAACGCTCCGGAAGAGAAGCGCACATGAGTGCACCGCACGCACCGGCTGCCAGCCCCTTCAAGCAGCCCAGGGCCGTCTGGGCCGTCGCGTTCGCCTGTGTCATCTCGTTCATGGGCATCGGTCTGGTCGACCCGATCCTGCCCGCCCTGGCCGACAGCCTGCACGCCACGCCCAGTCAGGTCTCCCTGCTGTTCTCCAGCTACCTCATCGTGACCGCGGTCGCCATGCTGATCGTCGGCTGGTTCTCCAGCCGCTTCGGCGCCAAGCGCACCCTCGTCATCGGGCTCGCCGTCATCGTCGTCTTCGCGGGGCTCGCCGGCACCTCCGGCTCCATCAACGGCATCGTCGGCTTCCGCGCCGGCTGGGGACTCGGCAACGCCCTGTTCATCGCCACCTCCCTCGCCGTGATCGTCGCCTCGGCCAGCGGCGGCTTCGGCGGCGCGATCATCCTCTACGAGACCGCGCTCGGCCTCGGCATCGCCGTCGGACCGCTGCTCGGCGGCGAGTTGGGCGCCATCAGCTGGCGCGGGCCCTTCTTCGGCGTCGCCGTGCTCATGGCCGTCGCCCTCGTCGCCACCGTGGCGTTCGTGCCGTCCCTGCCGAAACCGGACCGCGTCACCTCGCCCCTCGCCCCGATCCGGGCGCTGCGCCACCGCGGCCTGCTGACCATGGGCATCATGGCGCTGCTCTACAACTGGGGCTTCTTCACCATGCTCGGCTACGCGCCGTACCCGATGGAGCTGAGCGCCCATCAGCTCGGTCTGGTCTTCACCGGCTGGGGTCTGCTGGTCGCCGCGTTCAGCGTGTTCTTCGCCCCGCGCCTCCAGGCCCGGTTCGGCACCGCGCCCGTCCTGTACGCCAATCTGCTCGGCCTCGGCGTCGTGATGGCCGTCATCGCCGCGGGCGTCGACAGCCCGGCGGTGGTGATCGTCGCGGTCGTCGTCAGCGGCGCGTTCATCGGCATCAACAACACGCTCACCACACAGGCCGTCATGCTGGTCTCGCCCGTCGAGCGCCCGGTCGCCTCCTCCGCCTACGGCTTCCTGCGCTTCATCGGCGGCGGCCTCGCCCCGTACGTCGCGGGCAGGCTGGCCGACGCCACCGACCTGAGCGTGCCCTTCTACCTGGGCGCCGCCACGTTCGTCCTCGCGATACCCGTGCTCGCCAGCGGCCACCGGCTGCTGCGCGCGGCCGAGTCGGGCACCGGGGCGGCCGGGCCGGTCGCTCCTGCCCTCACCCCCGTGGGCGCGGCCCCGACCGGCGGCACGCCCCCGGTGATCGTCGCCGTGGGCGCCCACGACCGCGCCGCCGGGATCGTCGACACCGCGGCCCGGCTCGCCCGGGACACCGGCAGCCCGCTGGAGGTCGTCCACGTCCGGCAGACCGCCGTGGTGGAGGAACAGGCCGTCGACACCGAGACGCCCGAGGCGGCCCGCGCCGCCGTCCGGGCCCACCTCGACCGGCTGGCCGCCCGGGGCGTCGCGGCCACCGGGCAGATCCTGACCAGCGTCGGCGACCACGCCGCCGCGGGCCGGGTCCTCGCCCAGCACGCGGCCGACGTCCGCGCCCGCACCCTCGCGGTCGGCCGCTCGCCGCGCGGCCCCGTCGCCCAGTTCGCCGACGGCAGCCTCACGACCGCGCTGATCCACACGGCCACCTGCACCGTGGTCCTCATCGACCCCGACACCGACCCCCGCCCCCTGACCCCGGCCACCCTCGACGAACTCCGGACCGCCCACGACTGACGCCCCGCGGGCGACGCACGCCGTCCGTCCCCGCACGGCCCCGAGGGCGACCGGGCGGAGTGCCCGAACCCACCCCGCCCGACTTCCGGTGTCCTGCGCCGCACGGGCTCCGGGGGAGTGCGGTCACGGCAGGGAAGGAGAGGGCGGCCACCGCGTGGTGGAGGCTCCGGTGCCACGTCCTTCCGCGGACGGGCTCAGGTGGCCTCCTTGCACGGCCCGGAGCGCTTGTCACCCTCGGGCCGGCCCGGGGGTGACGCCGCCGGTCTCCCGCGTCGCACGCATGTCCCGCCCACTCGGGAGACCGTCCGACGCCGTGCGGACCGGGCGCACGTGGGGTCGGCGCGGGCATGCTGGGGAGATGGACCCCTTGCTCGACCGGCTGTCGCCCGGAATGCTGTGTGTGCCGTACGTCGGGGCCCGGTACCCCGGGTCCCGGGCGGTCGCCGAGACGCCCGGGGTGGAACGGGGCGCCAACTGCCAGCTGTTCGCCTACGCCGTCCTCGCCCACTTCGGGCTGTCCGTACCCCCGTTGCGCTCCAGCGAGCTGTGGACGGACACCGCGTCCACGGTCCGCGTCCGCGCCGCCGGACCGCTCGACCTGCTGCTGTTCAACGCCACCGACGATCCCTACGGCGCCCACGTCGGCGTACGGCTGCACGAGGACCGCGTGCTGCACCTGTGCGCGGAGGCCGGCCGCCCCGCGGTCTGGCCCCTGGCGGAGTTCGCCCGCCGTGAGCGCTACCGGGTCCTGCTCGGCGCCAAGCGGGCCCTGCTACGTATCGACGGCTCCCCGTACGTGGTCCCCGCTCCCCCCGGTACGTAGGTCCGCGCCCGGCCCGGCCGCCGGATCCCGCAGCGCGGCGAGATAGACCCGGCACAGCTCCTGCCCCGCGGCGCATCTGCGGGGCACACAGCTCGGACAGCCCCGCACATGGTCCACGTACGCCTCGTAACGGCCCAGCGCGGCGGGCCGGATGGATTCCCTCATGCCACTGCTCCCCGTGAATCGTTCCTCCCCGCGGCGCGCGCCGCGGGGAGGACGGCATGCCTCCACCTTCGGGCCCCGCACGGCCCCGGCGGCGGACAACACGGCGGGATCCGTATACGGAAACCCGGTACGTACGGCCGGCGGGACGGGGTCCCGGCGCGCACCGGGTCAGCGGCCGCCCCGCGGGGCCCCGCCGCCGGCCGCGCGGTGCAGCAGGGGGGTGAGCCGGTGCGGGACCAGCTCCCGCATGGCGAGCGAGGTGGCGGTCCGCTCGACGTACGGGATCGCCAGGATCTGCCCGGCGATCCGGTACAGGTCCTCCGCGTCGCAGGCGACCACCCGCACCAGCAGATCGGTCTCGCCGCTCAGCCCGAACACCTCCACCACCTCGGGGATGCGGGACAGGGCCTCGGACACCTCCGCGAGCCGCGGCTGGTCGACCCGCGCCGTGACGAACGCGGTGAGCCGGTAGCCCATCGCCCGCGGCAGGATGCGGCGTTCGAAGGAGCCGAGCGCCTCCTGCTCCAGCCGGCCGAGCCGCGCCTGCACGGTGTTGCGGGACAGGCCCAGCCGCTCGGCGAGGGCGACGACCGTGGCCCGCGGCTCGGCCGCCAGGGCGAGCAGGATGCGGGCGTCGGTGGGGTCGAGCGTCCGTCCACTGTCCACGCTGTTCACCACGGGCCCTCGTCTCCGGGAAGTTCTGAGCAGAATGCTCAATCAGCAAGCGATGACTTGTGCAGTTTACGGCTGGCCTGTCTACTCGTGCAGCAGAAGGTCAACCCCAGTCAGAGAGCCGATCCGCCGAGCCGAGCGGCGTGATGGAGGTGAGCCGAGGTGGTTTCCCAGATGGCGCCGGAGGGCGTCGAGGACACGGGCGGTGCCCGGGAAGACGGGCACCGGATGCTGGAGGCGGTCGAACGGCGGGTGCTGTGGCTGTCCACCGCGATCGTCGACCACGCCAACCGCGTACGCCCCAACCCCTCAGGTCTGAAGGTCGGCGGCCACCAGGCGTCGAGCGCGTCCATGACCACGATCATGACGGCGCTGTGGTTCCACACCCTCGCCCGCGAGGACCGGGTGTCGGTCAAACCGCACGCGTCCCCCGTGCTGCACGCCGTCAATTACCTCCTGGGCGACCTGGACGCGTCCCGGCTGACCACCCTGCGCGCCTTCGGCGGACTCCAGAGCTACCCCAGCCGCACCAAGGACCCGGTCCCCGCGGACTACTCCACCGGCTCCGTCGGCCTCGGCGCCACCGCCCCGGTCTGGGGCGCGATCGCCCGCCGCTACGTCGAGGGCCACTTCGGCGGCGCGGGCACCGGACGCCAGTACGCGCTGCTCGGCGACGCGGAACTCGACGAGGGCGCCTGCTGGGAGGCCGTCCAGGACCCCTCGGTGGCGCGGCTCGGCGAGGTCGTGTGGATCGTCGACCTCAACCGGCAGTCCCTCGACCGGGTGGTCCCCGAGATCGCCGCCGACCGGCTGCGCGGGATGTTCGCCGCGGCCGGCTGGCAGGTCATGACCGTCAAGTACGGGCGGCTCCTGGAGGAGCTGTTCACCCGCCCCGGCGGCCCGGACCTGCGCACCCGCCTCGACACCATGGGCAACGCCGAGTACCAGCGGCTGCTGCGCTGCGCCCCCGCACAGCTGCGCGAACGGCTGCCCGGCGGCGGGACGACCGCCGCGCCCGTCGCCCGACTGATCGCGGGGCTCGACGACGAGGAACTGTCCGCCGCGTTCCGCAACCTCGGCGGGCACGACCTGCGCGCCCTCACCGACGCCTACGACGCCATCGACGACACCCGGCCCACGGTGATCTTCGCCTACACGGTCAAGGGCCACGGCCTCGCCAGCGAGGGCCATCCGCAGAACCACTCCTCCCTGCTGACGGATCGGCAGATGCGCGACCTCGCCGGGCGGCTGGGCACCGACCTCGACGACCCGTGGGCGCCGTTCCCCGCCGGCAGCGCCGAGGCGGACCTGTGCGCCCGCACCGCCGAGCGCCTGCGCCGCCCCGCCCTCCCGCCGCGGCGGCCCCCCGAGCTGCCCACCGACCTCGGGCGCACCCCGTCGGGCGTCGGCAACACCCAGCAGGCGCTCGGCCGGGTCCTGCTCGACCTGACGCGCACCGCCCCGGAGGCCGCCCGGCGCGTCGTCACCGTCAGCCCCGACGTCAGCTCCAGCACCAACCTGGGCGGCTGGCTGAACAAGGTCGGCGTCTGGTCGCCCACCGAACGTCCCGACTGGTTCGCGGACGACGCCGAGACCCTGCTGCACTGGCGCGAACACCCCCTCGGCCGACACGTCGAACTCGGCATCGCCGAGACCAACCTCGTCGGGCTGATCGGGGAACTGGGCGCCACCTGGAGCCGCTGGAGCGAGCCCCTGCTGCCGATCGGCGTGCTCTACGACCCGTTCGTCAACCGGGCGCTGGAACCCTGGTCGTTCGGCATGTACTCGGGCGGGCAGTCGATCCTCGTCGGCACCCCGTCCGGGGTGAGCCTCGCGCCCGAGGGCGGCGCCCACCAGTCCGTGACCACCCCCTCCCTCGGCATCGAACAGCCCGGATGCACGGCCTACGAGCCGGCGTTCGTGCTCGACACCGAGTGGTGCCTGCTCGCCTCCCTCGCCCGGCTGGGGCGGCCGGACGGGCAGTCGGCGTACCTGCGGCTGTCGACCCGGCCCGTGGACCAGGGCCTCGCCGACGTGCCGTCCGATCCGGCCGCGCGCGAGCGGCGCAGGCGCCAGGTCGTGGCCGGCGCCTACGCGCTGCGGCGGCGGACCCGGCCCACGGTGACGATCGCGGCGATGGGCGCGACCGTGCCGCAGGCACTGGAGGCGGCCGACCGGCTCGACGCCCTCGGGCAGCGTGCCGACGTCGTCTGCGTCACCAGCCCGGACCTGCTGTTCCGCGCGCTGCGGGCCCGCGCGGGCCGCGAGGAGGGCTCCTCCTGGATCCTCGACCAGGTCTTCCCGGCCGAGCGGGCCGCGCCCCTGGTGACCGTGGTCGACGGCCACCCGCACACGCTGGCGTTCCTCGGCACGGTCGAGAACGTACCGGTCGTCCCCCTCGGCGTGAGCCGCTTCGGGCAGAGCGGGAGCATCGAGGACGTGTACCGCCACCACGGCATCGACACCGACGCGATCGTCACGGCCGCGCTGGACGTCTGCGAAGGCTGAGCCGCGGCCCGTCGGCCCGCCCGAGCCCGGTCGGCCCGGCGAGGGGGTGCTGCGCCGTGCGCGCTGCACCCGGAGGAGGTGCGTCGGCCTTTCCGGGCGTCGTGTGGACCGAGGGTGTCGACCATGCTGCGGCCATGCCCGTGATCACCCGGATCGTGCCCGGTGCGGCGGGACGCCGGGGCCCGACCCGGTCCGGCACCCGGGAACGTGGTGCGGCCCCGCCCGGAGGCGGAGCCGCGGCGGTGTTCACGGTGTTGTCACGGGGCTATGCCGACACCCGGGACACGGCTCCAGGCCTTCTCCTGCGCCGAGCTCATCGCCGGCCAGTCGCGCCCGCCCGGCCGGGCGAGGACGCGCGAGGCGTACGGCGCGGGGTGGAAGTCCGGCTCGTAGAAGCAGCCGGTGCCGTAGACGCGGTCGAACGACGCGCACGACGAGGCGAGGGCCGCCGGGGTCGGCTTCCTGCCGGTGCGCACCCAACGGTCCAGCGCCGAGATCGAGTTGGCGTACTCCGAGTTGCTGAGCTGGCTGTGCTCGTGCTCGTCGGTGAACGTCTGCACCAGGTACCGGTCGCGGTGGGCGCCCTGGAGCGTGGCCCGGTACGCCGCCTCGTGCTCCACGAACGCCGTCGGGTCGTCGATGGCGTGCATGGTCAGGATCGGGATGTCGACCTTGCCGGTCAGATCGCTGTCGTACGACAGGTCCCGCACGGCGGCCGGATCGGCGGAGAAGCGCTCGACGCCGGCGTTCAGGGCCTTGTCGTCGTGCGAGCCGGAGTACCACACGCCCTTGTTGGAGAACGGGTTGCGGCCGCCCAGGCGCGTGGACACGATGTCGCGGAACGTGAAGGTGGCGAAGCGCAGGTGGGACTCCAGCGTGCGCTCCGGGATCTTCGTGACGGCGAGGATGTCGTCCAGGTTGCGCTGCTGGAGCGCGGTGCGGTCCGCGGGCGCCGAGGAGTAGCCGGTGCACTCCTGGAGCCGGGCGCGCAGTCCGGTGGTCGTCATCGTGGAGTCGGGACGCAGTCCCTCCCACAGCGGGTACTGCGGCTCCGTGGGCCGGGGGTGGTTCTGGCAGTAGTACTGGTAGACCACGCGCAGGTCCACCCGGTAGTCGTAGCCGCGCGAACCGCCGCCCAGGACACCGCTGGTGAGCAGTGCGCCGTCGTACGGCCCGTTCTTCCTGCCGTACATCTCGACGGCCTTGGCGGCGACGTCCCCGCCCCACGACTGGCCGTGGATGTACGTCCGCTTCGGGGTGCCGAACTCGCGGACGAACAGGCGCCGTACGTTCTCGGTGTCGATGGCGCCCATCCGGGTGCCGTAGCCGCCGCGGCGGTACGACGAGCCCGCCCAGGCGTAGCCCTCGTCGACCATGACGGCCCAGCGGTTCAGGTCGTCCAGGCTGCGGGCGGGGTCGGAACCGTCGCCCAGGTCGGGGCCGCCGTGCGCGTGCACGACGAGGGAGCCGTTCCAGTTCTTCGGGACGGCGATCGCGTAGTAGGCGCCGTTCGCGTCCTGACCGGTGTAGCAGGTGGCCTTATCGGCGACGTCGGCCGGGCAGGCCGCCGCCGCGGGGCGGTCCGCACCCGTGGCGGCGGGCGCCGCCCCGGTGAGCGCCGTGACGGCCATGCCCGCCGCGCCGGCGGCGGCCAGGGCCGCGCGCAGTCTCCCGCGCAGTCCTCTGCGTGTCTGCGGTGCTGGGTTTCGCCTGATCAAGGTCTGCTCCTAGCCTTCGGCGACGCGTCGTCGCGCCGCGCGCAGTGATGCTAGGAACGAGCAGGGCGGGGGGCCATGCCTTGATCGGTTGTGTTCATAGTGTTCGCCCGTGGCACCTTTGTCCGGTCTCCGGTCGGTCGGGTCTCAGGCGAGGGGGAGCGCGGCGGCGAACGCGCCGTCGTGGTGGACCAGCGGCGGGGTCTCGCGCTCCACCGTGCCGCCGTCGACCTCGCCGACGACGAACACGTGGTCGCCGAGCGTCTGGCGGTGGGTGACACGGGCCGTCAGCCAGGCGCTCACCCCGTCGAGTCGGGGCAGCCCGCCGGGTTCGGCGTGCCAGGGCACCTCCGCGAACCGGTCGATGCCGCTCGTCGCGAACCGGGCCGCGACGGCGGTGTCCCGGTCGCCGAGCAGATGGACGGCGAACCGGTCGGCGCGCTCCACGGCGGGCGCGGCCGACGCGGTGAGCCCGACGCAGAAGGAGACCAGCGCCGGGCGCAGGGACACCGAGGTGAAGGAGGTCGCCGTGAAGCCGGCCGGTCCCGGCACGGTGATGACGGTGACGCCCGCGGCGTGCCGGCGCAGGGTGCTGCGGAGGATCTCGGCGGTGGCGGTGGCGGTGGAGGTGGCGGTGGAGGGGATCGGGGCCGGGGAGGGGGAGGGGATCGGGGCGGGGACGGGGGTGAGGCGGGGGCTGGTGGAGGCGGGCACGCGGCTTCCCTTCGGGCGGGAGCGAACTCCCCGGACGGGCGGGGGAGTTCGGGGCAGGTGGGATCGGGGCCGGGTGGGGAGCGACGGCGGTACGGGAGCGCTGCCGAGCACCGGACACCGGTGTCCGGGAGGTGCGCGGAGGGTCGCCGTCGGGAAGAAGCACCGGGGGTGGCGTGGTCGGCGGGCGCGGTCGGCCGGCCGGCGGCGTCAGGGCCTCGCGGTCAGCGACACAGGGCGCTGGAGGTGCGCCGGTAGTCGACGTAGCGGCAGAGCACACCGGGGTGCAGCGAATGCATGGTCCACATCCTTGGCCGCCCCGACCGCCCTGTCAATGGACACCTGTTGGTGTCTCATGGGCCGAGACCAGGTCGTCGCCCCGGGGCGGCTCGCCGGCCGGCCGGGATCACACCCGCGTCCTCGCCTCCGGATGCGGTGCGTCCAGCGCCGGATGGACGGCGGCCTCGTCCGGGTGCAGCCACAGCGCCCCGTAGGCCGTGGGGAGTTCGACCGCGCCCGGCGGCGGAGTGCGCGAGCCGGTGAGGAGTTCGAGCTCCGGACCGGTGAGGCTGCGCCAACGCTCCAGCGCCGTACGGGAGTCGAGCGGTCCGGCCACCGGCAGCGCCTCGCCCGCCGCGGACCGGGCCGCCGCCAGGTACGCCGGTGCGTCGCGCCAGCCCGGTACGCAGAACCGGCCGCCCGGACCGTCGAGGAGCAGCGTCGGCAGCGCGTACCGCCGTACCCCGCCGTCGAGTTCCTTGGCCCGCCCCGGATGCGGCCCGGGGGCGTCGAGCGTCCGCACCTCACGGCCGGGCCGGCGGGTCTCGGCGTGGTCGGCCGCCACGGCCTCGCGCGTCGCGGGCCGGGCGGCGTCCGCGAGCAGCGCCCCGACGTCCAGCCCCGGCACCCCGCGCACCGCCCAGGCCACCCCGGCGGCCGAGTCCGCCGGCGTACCGGTGACGAACGTGCTCTCCCGCAGCCGCCGCAGCACCCGTTCGGCCTGCTCGGGGCCCTGGCGTTCGGCGGCCTTGGCGGCGAGGGACGCGGGCCAGCTCGTCCGGGTCAGCCACTGGAGCCGTACCGGCGCGGGCGCGTGCGTGTGGGCGGTGACCTCGCGGACGAACCCCTCGTACCAGCGTGCCTCGGCGCCGGGATCGGGGGCGGGGTCGTCGTCCTCGTCGAAGAGGATGCCGTACACCCGGCGCCAGCGCAGCCGTCGGCCGAGCACCGTGCGCAGCAGCCGTAGGACCGGCTCGGAGCCCCAGGCCCAGGGGCACGCGGGGTCGGTGAACTCCGTGACGGAGACGGTGATTCCTCCGCCGGGAGGTGCCGCGCTCACCGGCCGGCCGCCGCCGTCGCCCGGTCGGCCGCCGGTGGTGTGCGGTCGGCCGCCGCCGGTGTCCGGGCGTTCTCCGGTGGTGTGCGGTGGTCCGGGCCCCGGCCGCGTGCGGCGAGGCCGGCGATCGTGGTGCGCTGGAGGAGGGTCAGCGCGACGGCCTCCACGTCCTGCCACACACCGGGCACCCCGCGCCCCGCGCCCGGGTAGTCCAGGTCGCAGGGCGACTCGCCGCGCACGGTGAAGAACGATCCGTCGACCGCGGTCATCACGTCCGCCACCGTGATGCCGGCGGCGTCCCGTCCGATCCAGTAGCCGCCCTCGCAGCCGCGCTGACTGCGCACCAGACCCGCCGCCCGCAGATCGCGGAAGACGGACTTCAGGAACCGGAACGGGATCTCCTGCGCCGCCGCGATGCCCTCGCAGGTGAGGGGGCGCTCGCTGTCCGCGGCGAGCTCGACCAGCGCCCGCACCGCGTAGTCGGCCTTCGCCGAGATGTGCATGTGCACCGTCTTCCGTGTCGTCGGTGGCCTGCCGCGCCCGCGGACCGCGTCCCGGCCCCGCCTCTGGCGCCACGGCATTGGACACATCTTGACATCCATTTGCCGGGCTCTCTACCGTCGCCGCAGGATCTCGCGCGGACCTGCGATCCGCCGATCCGCGACGCGCGGACACGTCGACGCGCGGACGGCGCACCGGGGCCGACGCCCCGGCCCGTCCCGCCGCGGAGGGCCGCACACCCGGAGGAGCACGACCGCCATGACCTCGCAGCAGGACACGCCCCCCGTCGGCACCGAGGAGTGCGGGACGGCCGGGCACGACGCCTTCCACCCCGACCTCACCGAACCCGCGGGGCCCGTCGCGCCGTTGCGGGCCCGGCTGCACCACGTCCGCGCCGGCTCCGTCGACGGCGGCACCGCCCAGAGCGAGGGCATGCGGCGCTTCGCCGCGATCAGCGGCGCCACCGTGGGATCGGAGCGGATCTGGATGGGCCAGACCCATGTCTCGCCCCGCACGGCGTCCTTCGACCACCACCACGGCGCCTCCGAGACCGCCATCCACGTGATCGGCGGCAACCCGGAGTTCGTGTTCCTCGACGACTCCTCCGGCACGCCCGAGGAGGTGCGCATCCGCACCGCGCCCGGCGACTACGTCTTCGTGCCGCCGTTCGTCCCGCACCGCGAGGAGAACCCCAGCCCCGACACCGAGGCGGTCGTCGTCATCGCCCGCAGCACACAGGAGGCGATCGTCGTCAACCTGCCCGGACTGTACGTCCTGGAGCAGGAGCGGTCGGCGGACTGAGCCACCGGACACCCTCCCCGACGTACGGCGAAGGCCCCGCTGCACGGCGCGCGGGGCCTTCGCCGTTGCCGTCGCGGCTGGCCCGCGGGTCCACCGAATGAGACATCAATTGGTGTCCATTGACAGAGGGTCGCGGCTGCCCCCAGGATGTGCACCATGCTCACGACGCACCCCGCAGTGGTGTGCCGCTACGTGGACCTGCGGCGCACCTCCAGCGCTCTCTGTCGCTGACCGCCGTCCGCACCCACGGGCACGGCCCCGCCGCCTCCCGGTCCCACGCCTGACCCCAGGGTGCCCACCCCCGCGCGTTCCGTTCTCCGCGTTCCCCGTGCACCGTTCTCCGCGCCGCGCGCCGTCGCGGCCTCGTCCGTGCCACCGCGTGGCCGCCGACACTCCCCTCCCGGGCACCGCCGCCCGGCCCGTGCCCCGCCGTCCCCGCACTCCGGCCGCCCCCACGGGCAGGTGCCGGCATCCGCGCACGGTCGCACTGGCGTCACCATCGGCGCCAACCGACCACCTGCACACCTGCACCCCTGCACACGGCACTTCACCCACAGAGAGGGGGAACCCCCATGACCACGACCGCCGTTCCGGCCGTGCCGGCCCGCAGTCGAGGGCCGGCCGCCGCCCGCGCACGCCACGCGCTCGGCCGCATCACGGCCGTGCTGGCCCGCTCGGTCGCGATCTTCGTACCGGTGTTCCTGGTCGCGACGTTCGTGACGTTCGCGCTGCGCTCGCTCAGCGGACTCAGCCCGGCCCGCATCCAGCTCGGGGAGGAGGCGACACCCGAGGCGGTCCACCGCGTCGAGGCGCAATGGGGGCTCGACCGGCCCTTCCTGACCCAGTACGCCGACTGGTTCACCGGCATCCTGCACGGGCGGCTGGGCACCAGCTGGGTCAACGGCGCCGACATCAGCACCCTCATCGGGCTCGGCCTCGGCGTCAGCCTCTCCGTCGCGATCCTCGCCCTGACCATCGGCGTGCTGGCCGGCTTCGGGCTCGGCACGCTCGCCGCGCTGCGCCGCACCACCTGGATCGACCGCGCGATCACCGGATTCGTCACCGTGATCTCGGTGATGCCCGCCTTCGTCGTCGGCATCGTCCTCGTCGCCGTCCTCGCCGTCGGACTGCGCCTCTTCCCCTCCGCCGGATACGTCCCGCCGGAGCAGGGCCTCGGCCCCTGGCTCGCGCACATCACCCTGCCCGCGCTCGCGCTCAGCTTCGACGTCGTCGCCGACGTCGCCCGCCAGCTCCGTACCAGCCTGGTCGCCGCCTACCGAGAGAACTACGTGACCGGGGCCGTGGTCAGGGGACTCGGACCCCGCCGGATCTTCTTCGGGCACGTCCTGCGCAACGGCATCGGACCCGCCCTCGCCACCCTCGGCCTCAAGTTCCCCTCGCTCGTGGGCGCCTCCGTCGTCACCGAGTGGATCTTCGGGCTCCAGGGCTTCGGACGGTTCGCCAACGACTCCGCGCAGGCCGGCGACGTACCCGCCGTCCAGGGTGTGCTCGTCGTGTCCATCGTCCTCGTCGTCGCCTTCAACCTGGTCGTCAACCTCGTGCTGGCCCGTGTGACGCCGGCCGCCCGGCGGGGGGTGTGAACCGTGCTGCGCCGTGTCCTCTCCCTGACCGGCGGGCGGATCGCCGTCGGCATCCTCGCCGCGATCGCCCTGCTCGCCGTCCTCGGCCCGCTGCTCGCCCCGCACGACCCCCTCGCCACCGGCGACGACACCCTCGCCGCCGCCTCCGGCGCACACTGGCTGGGCACCGACCACCTCGGCCGTGACGTGCTCAGCCGCCTCCTCGACGGCTCCCGCGTCAGCGTCCTCGGCTCCCTGGAGGTCGCCCTCACGGCCCTCGTCGTCGGCACGGTCCCCGGCATCCTGTCCGTGTACCTCGGCCGGACCTTCGAATGGATCACCCTGCGCCTGGCCGACACCCTCGTCGCCCTGCCGTTCCTGCTGTTCGCCGTCGCCGTCGTCGCCCTGCTCGGCAACGGCATCACCCAGGCCATGCTGGTCACCGGCGCCCTCGTCTCCCCGCTCTTCTACCGGGTCTCCCGCGCCGCGACCCTCGCCGTCGCCCGCTCCCCGTACGTCGAGGCGGCGCTCGTCGCGGGCGCCTCCGTCGGCTGGATCGTCCGCCGGCACGTCTGGGTCAAGGTGCTCCCACCCGTCGCCGTCGCCCTCGCCCAGACCGTCGGCACCGGCTTCGTCATCGTCTCCAGCCTCACCTTCCTCGGCATCGGCGTACAGCCCCCCGCACCCACCTGGGGCGGACTGCTCGCCTCCGACCTCGGCTACCTCGGCCAACGGCCGTGGGCGCCACTGGCCCCCGCCCTGCTGATCATGGTGACCGTCTGGGCCTGCAACCTGCTCGCCGACGCGATCCGCGACGTCTCCGGCGAGGCGGGCCGCGCACTCGTCAACTCCCGCAGGGCACGCGCCCGCCGCCCCGACCCGACCGACCCCGTCGCCGCCGGAGGTGCGCGATGACCACCGTCTCCCCGGACACCGCCCCCGCCCCCACGGCCCCCACGGACGGCGAGCCCGTGCTCGCCCTGCGCGACGTGCGGATCACCGACCGCGCCACCGGCCGCGAGATCGTCCACGGCGTCACCTTCGCGCTCACCCCCGGCCGGGTCGTCGGCGTCGTCGGCGAGTCCGGCAGCGGCAAGACCCTCACCTGCCGGGCCGCGCTCGGCATCCTGCCCCCGCACTTCGAGGTGTCCGCGGGCACCGTCGAGATCGCCGGCACCGACATCGCCACGCTCACCCCCGCACAGTGGACCGCCCTGCGCGGCACCACCGTCGCCGCCGTCTTCCAGGACCCGGCGTCCTACCTCAACCCCTCCGTCCGCGTCGGCCCCCAGATCGCCGAGGTCGTCCGCGTCAAGAAGGGACTGAAACGCCGCGAGGCCCGCCACCGCGCCCTCGAACTCCTCGACGCCGTCCGGCTGCGCGAGCCCGCGCTCGTCTACGGGCAGTACCCCCACGAACTCTCCGGCGGCATGCTCCAGCGCGTCCTGATCGCCGCAGCCGTCGCCGCCGACCCACGGGTCCTCATCGCCGACGAGGCCACCACCGCACTCGACGTCACCGTGCAGGCCGAGATCCTCGACCTCCTCGCCGACCTGCGGGAACGCACCGGACTCGCGCTGGTCGTCGTCTCCCACGACCTCGCCGTCGTCGCCCAGCTGTGCGACGAGGTCCTGGTCATGCGGCAGGGCGAGGTCGTCGAACAGGGCCCCACCCGGGCGGTCCTGCACGACCCGCGCCACGCGTACACCCGGCTCCTCGTCGCCGAGCACGAACAGTACGGCCTGGAGAAGTACCTGACGTCCCAGGAGACACCATGACCAGCACACCCCCGGTCCTGGAGGTCGACGGCCTCGACGTGCACTACGGCCCCCGCCGTCGGCGCCGCCGCGCCCTGCACGGTGTCGGCCTCACGGTCGCGCCCGGCGAGACCGTCGGCCTCATCGGCGAGACCGGCTCCGGCAAGTCCACCTTCGCCCGCGCCGTCCTCGGCCTGGTCCCCGTCTCGGCCGGCACCGTCCGCGTCGCCGGCGAGGACGTGCACGGCCACGGCCGCAGGCAGTGGCGGGACCTGCGCCGGCGCGGTGTCGTCCAGTACGTCTTCCAGGACCCGCTGCGCAGCCTCGACCCCGATCTGACCGTCGCCGACTCCCTCGCCGAACCGCTGCTCGTCCAGGGCGTCCCGCGCGCCGAGGCCACCGCCCGCGCCCGCGCCTTCCTCGACCGCGTCCGGCTCACCGAGGACCTGCTCGACCGGCTCCCCGGCGAACTCTCCGGCGGCCAGCGCCAGCGTGTCGCCGTCGCCCGCGCCCTGGTCACCGAACCCCGCCTGGTCCTCCTGGACGAGCCGGTCAGCGCCCTGGACGCCGCCAACCGCGTCCACGTCCTCGACATCCTCAAGGAGCTGCGCGCCTCCGGCGTCGCCCTCGTCCTCATCTCCCACGACCTCGGCTCCGTCGCCGGCACCGCCGACCGCATCGCCGTGCTGCACCGCGGCGAACTCGTCGAGACCGGCACCGCGGCCGACGTCGTCCGGCGCCCCCGGCACCCCTACACCCGACTGCTCGTCGGCTCCGCGCCCACCCTGCGCGCGGCACCCGCCGCCGACCGGGCCGAACGCGAGGCCCTGCGCGCCCTGCTGAACGCCTGAGCCCACCCCGGAGAGGCGCCGCGAGGATCGTCGAGCGGGCCCGGGAGCAGAACCTGACCCTCCGTCAGGTCGCCGAGTCCGTCGGCGAGTTCCGCCGCTCGCCGTTCGTGGGGGCGCCCGGGACCGTCGCGGACACCATCGAGCGGTGGTTCGACGCGGGCACCTTCGACGGCATCAACCTGGCCTTCCGCACCGACGACGACCTCGACCTGTTCGTCGACGGGGTCGTGCCGATCCTCCAGAAGCGCGGGCTGTTCCGGACGGAGTACCGGGCCGACACCCTGCGCGGCAATCTCGGCCTGCCGGTCCCGGAGAACCGCCACGTCCGCGCTGCGCTCCGCTGAGGCCGTGGCATTGTCGTCCGCCGTCTTCGTCTCACCGGCGCCGTCGAGGGGGAGGCGTCGCCCGTCGTGCTCGTGGGTGCCGACAGCGGGGCCACCGCCCTCGCGGGGCTTCCGGGCCGTACGGCCGCCACGGCGACCTGGGACGACGAACTCGACGTCCGCACCCGCTGCCCCGTGCACCGCGGCACCCTCACCGACGACCCCCGGGTCGGGCGCGGCGGCCTCGGCACCCCCGTCCCCGAGGCCCTGACGGAGGCGGCGCGCACCGCCGTGTCGGACCTGCCGGCGCTGTTCCTGGTCGGGGACGCCGATCCGCTCGCGGACCGCGACGCCCTCGCCCGCACCGCCACGTCCTGGCCGCGCGCCCGGCTCTCGGTGGTGCGGGGCGCCCACCACGACGTCGTCGACGACCTCCAGCACCGCTCGGTCGCCGCCGAGACCGTCGCCTTCCTGGAGACGCTCCGCGAGGACCTGGTGCCGGTGATCGCCGTGGAGTCCAGCGCCTGGTGAGCCCGCCCGGCGACCGGAGGACCGGTCAGTGTCTGCGGGCGAGGGTCGCCACGGCCCCGAGGAGGACGAGGACCACACCCGTGAACCAGGTCAGCGCGCCCGCCGTGCCCGTGAACCGGGTGGCCACGCCGAGGCCGACGGGCAGCAGGGCCAGGCCCAGGTAGGAGATCAGGAACAGACCCGCCAGGGCCTCGCCGCGCCGGGCCGGCGCGGCCGCCGCGGCCACCGCGGCGACGGCGGACTTGAACAGCACGCCCGCACCGGCCCCGGCCACGACCCCCGCCACCAGGAACACCGGCAGGCTCGCCGTGTGCACGCCCACCGCCAGGACGAGCACCCCGGCGGCCTGCGCGGCCAGTCCCGTCGTCCGGCGGGCCCGGTCGGACAGCCGGTCCGACAGCGTCTGGGCGACGGCCGCCGCGGCGAACACCGCGAACACGATCAGCCCGGCCAGGGCACGCGACGGATGGTGCAGGGTGTCGCCGACGAAACCCGGGACCAGGGAGCTGAACAGCCCGAACACGGCCAGCGAGGCGAATCCGGCCGCCGCCGCGGCCACGTACCCGGCGCGGTCGCCGTGGTCGGCGCTCACCCGCTGCGGCCGGTACGCCGGCCGGACCTCGGGCCGGCGCACCGTCTCCGGCGTCAGCGCGACCGCAGCGATCCCGAGGACCAGCAGGGCGCCGACCACGGCGTACGGCAGCCGCAGCGGGGCGCCGAGGTACTGGGCGAGCAGCCCCGCCACCAGCGGGCCCACGCCCAGACCGCCGATGTTGGCGGCCGTCGAGACGATCTCGAACCGCTGTGCCGGGCCGCCCGGCCGCTCGGCCGTGTGCAGGTCGTGCAGATACGCGGTCGCCGTCGCCGTGAGCATGCCGACGCCCAGGCCGGTCACCAGCCGCGCCACGATCAGTCCGGGCAGCGACGGCGTGGCCAGGAACAGGCCGGCCGCGACGACCTCCAGGAACAGCGCCGCGCCCAGCACCCTCTTGCGGCCCACCCAGTCCGAGACGTGCCCCGCGAGCACCAGGCTGACCAGCACGCCCACGGCGTACACCGCGAACACGACCGTCACCGTGAACGTGGAGAACCCGTCGTGGGCCTGGTACAGCGGGTACAGCGGCGTCGGCACGGTGGAGAACGCCATGGCGGTGACGAACACCGCCGCGATGGTCCAGAACCCGGTGGCGGCGGCGTCGCGTGCGATCGGGGAACTGGACATGAGGGGCACTCCGCATCCCGGTGGGGGCTCGGACGCTGCGGCCTCTTCGCCGCACACGAACGTCAACACCGCGCCGCCCGCCCCGCTTCCCCGCCCCGCTTCCCCGTCCCGCTTCCCCTCCCCGATGAGCGGGAGGGGCACCGCGGACCGGGGAAACCGGTGTGAACCGACTTCACAGGGCGATGGCGCGGACCGGCCATGGCACGGGATCGTCTGTGAACCCGGTTCACAGGGAGCGGTAGAACTCCAGGTGTGCACGCGCCGCCGACTCCCAGGTGTGCCCGGCCGCGAGGGAACGGCCCGCCGCCCGCCGCACCGGATCGTCCGCGCCGATCGCCGCCGCCAGCTCCTCGGCCAGGCCCTCCGGCGTGGACGCGAAGCGGGCCGCCGGGCCGAACACCTCGCGCAGCACCGGCAGGTCCCGCACGACCAGCGGCACACCCGCCGCCAGCGCCTCCATCGCCGCGAGCCCGAACCCCTCCTTCAGCGACGGGAACGCGAACACCGAGGCCCCCGCCACCAGCGCCGGCAGCACGTCGTCCGCCACCGCGCCCAGCACCACCGGCTCCACCCCCAGCTCCACCGCCCGCGCCTCCCACCGCGCCCGGTAGTCGCGGTAGTCGAACAGCGTCTCCCCGCCCGCGACCACCAGCCGCACCCCGGGCCGCGCCGCCCGCAGCGGCGCGAACGCCTCCAGCAGGTCGAGCGACCCCTTCCGCGGCTCGATCCCGCCGACCGTGAGGACGTAACGGCCCAGCCGCGCACGCCACTCGGCGGCCCCGGCCGGATCGGCGCCGGCGAACCGGTCGTAAGCCACCCCGTTGGGGATCACCCGCGCCTCCAGCCCCCAGCCCGCGCGGAGTTCGTCCGCCACCGACCGCGAGACACAGACGTGCGCGTACGGCTCGACGATCGCCCGCTCGTGGCAGGCGGCGAGTTCGGGCGTCGTGAAGCGGTCGAGGTGGTGCACCGTGCGCACGCAGCGGCCCACCGCGTTGGCACTGATGCAGTCCTGCGCGTGGACGACGTCGTACGGCGCCGGGTCGAAGGCCGCGCGCAGGGTCTCGATCGAGCGCAGCACCCGCTCGCCCACCGTCTCCCGCTCCGGACCGTCGGGAAAGGGCACGATCCGCAGCCGTACCGCGGGATCGACCGGGCGGTGGAAGCCCGTGTCGCCGCCCCGGCCGAGCGTCCACACCGTGACGTCCTCGCCGAGCGCCGCGAGCGCCTCGGCCAGCGCGAGGGTGTGGACGACCCCGCCGCGCGGCTTGGTGGAGTAGCTGAGCAGGGCGATCTTCATGCGAGGGTCTCCCGGTAGGCGGCGGGCCGGCGCTCGTCCAGATGGCGCAGGACCCGGCGGGCGCGGTCCAGTTCGGCGGCGACGTCGACCTCGGCGACGGCGAGCCCGGCCTTGGACCAGGTGCGGGCGAGCACGTCACCGCCCGGCCCGACCACCTTCGCCTGGCCGAGGAAGCGCATGCCGCCCATCGCGCCGGTCTGGTTGGAGGAGGCCAGCACGACCTGGTTCTCGGCGGCGCGCGCCTGGTCGTACAGGTCGAACAGCCGGGCCTGCCGGTCCTGCGCCATGCGCGGGGCGCGGTTGGTGATGCTGGTCGGCCACGCGGACAGACAGGCCAGGATCTCCGCGCCGTCCAGGGCGAGCGAACGCGCCGACTCGGGAAAGGTCTTGTCGTAGTCGATGAGCATGCCGAGCCGCCCGACCGGGGTGTCGAAGGCGTCGAAGCGGTCGCCCGGCGCGTACGCGGCGACCTCCCCGGCCGGCAGGTGCACCTTGCGGTGCCTGCCGAGGACCCCGTCGCCGCTGACGCAGACGGCCGCGTTGTAGCGGTCGGTGCCGCCGTCCTCGCAGTAGCCGACGCACACCACCATCTCGGCGGCCAGCCGGGCGACCCGGAGGATCACCGGGTCGTCGGGCTTGAGCGCCGGGGGCAGCGCCTCGGGGTCGGGGCGGCGCAGGTCGGCGAGGTAGCCGCCGAGCGCCGCGTCGGGCAGGACCAGCAGGCCGGCGCCCGCCGCGCGGGCGTCGTCGACGAGTTTGGCGATCCTCGCCAGGTCGAATTCCAGGTCGCGGCCGAAGTGGGCGGCCGCGGCCGCGATCCTGACGGTGGTCATGCGGTGAGTGCTCCTGCGAACGTGTAGGTGTCGGGGCGCCGGTCGCGCAGGTGCCCCATGGACCGGCGGGCGGTCTCCAGGGCCTCGGCGACGTCGAGTTCGGCGACGGCGAGGCCGGCCGTCACCCCGGTGTCGGCGAGCACGTCGCCGCCCGGGTCGACGACCTTGGCGCTGCCGACGAAGCGTAGCGACCCGAACGAACCGGCCTGGTTGGCCGACAGCCACACGATCTGGTTCTCCAGCGCCCGCGCCCGGTCGAACAGGTCGAACCGGCGCTTCCAGCGGTCCTCCGCCAAGTCCGCGGCGGCGTTGGTGCGGGACCCCGGCCACGCGGACACGCACACCCCGATCTCGGCGCCGTCCAGGGCCAGGGCCCGCGCCGACTCCGGGAACGCCTTGTCGTAGCAGATCATCATGCCGAGCCGCCCGACCGGGGTGTCGAAGGCGCGGAAGCGGTCCCCGGAGGAGTAACTGGCGTCCTCGCTCAGCGGCTGGTGCACCTTGCGGTGGTTGCCGAGGACCCCGTCCCCGGTGACGCACACGACGCTGTTGAACCGGCGCCCGTCACCGGCGGCCTCGCAGTAGCCGGCCACGACCGTCAACTCCCCGGCGAGCGCCGCCAGCCGGCGTATCTCCGGGCCGTCCACGGACAGCGCGGGCGGGCCCGCGTCGAGCGCGCCGGGGTCGTCCAGGCTCAGCAGGTAGCCGCCGAGGCACGCCTCCGGCAGCGCCAGCAGCCGTACGCCCCCGGCCCGGGCCTCCTCGATCAGCCGCTCGGCGATCGCGAAGTCCTCCTCCAGGTCGCGGCCGAACCCGGCGGCCGCGGCCGCCATGCGCAGGGTGGTCATGCGGTCCCCATTCCGGTCACGGTGGCGGTGACCGCCTCGGTGATGTCTCCGTCGGGCCAGCGCAGCCCGACGCCTTCTCCTGTGGTGAGTTCGCCGCACACGGCGCCCGTGGCCGGTCCGGCGGGCAGCGGCGGCGCGTCGGGGACGTCGGCGGTGAGCATCGCGAACCCCGGGAAGCACGTCAGCCAGTCGCCCATCGCCGCTCCCGCCGGGCGCGGTACGGCGGCCATGTCCAGCAGGGCGCGGCAGCCGCTCGCCTCGGCGAGCATGCCGAGGGTGCCGACCGTCCCGGCCATGGACACGTCCTTGGCGGCGGCGGGCCGCCCGGCGGCCACCGCGCCCGTCATCGCCCGCAGTTCGTCCGTACGGCGGCCGCTGGTCGAGTCCCACTGACGGCCCCCGTACCCGGGGCGCCAGCCGCCGCCGAGGTCCGCCGTGAGCCGCACCCGGTGCCCGGGACGGCCGCCGCCGCCCGGCACCGGACGGCCGGCGCGGCCGAGGGCGGTCACCGACAGGGCGGCGGGGACACCGAGTTGGGTGTGCCCGCCGAGCACCGGCACCCCGTACGCGCGGGCCGCGCGCCCCAGTCCGGCGAGGACCCGGGAGGCGTGCGCCGCGTCCCTGGCACCCACCGCGTCCAGCAGGCCGAGCGGCGAAGCGCCCATCGCGGCCAGGTCGTTGACGTTGACCAGGACCGAGCACCAGCCCGCCCACTCGGGGTCGCGCTCCACCATCGACGGCACGATCGCGTCGCACGCGGCGATCAGGTCGGAGTCCGGGACGGGCGCCCCGTCGTCCCCGACGAAACCGGCGCCGCCCGGCGCGAGCGCCGAAAGCAGCGGTCCCAGCGCGGACTTGGCGGCCGCGGCATGGGCGGCGAGCCGGCCGATCGGCCAGCGCATCAGCACGTGCGGTGCGCCCGCCACCGTGGTAGCGCGCACCGGACGCCAGCCGAGCCGCCGGAACAGGACCTCGTTGCGGGCCTGCACGGTCGCGTCGAAGCGGAGAGCGCCCTCGGCCTCCGCCCGCGCGCAGGCCGCCCGGACCAGGGCCGCGCCGACGCCCTGCACCCCGCGGGCGCCCGGCGCGACGACCAGGCGCCCGCCCTGCCACCAGCCGATGTCGGGCCCGTCGGACACCGGGCCGAGCCGCACGCCCCCGATCACCGTGCCGTCCGGGGCGAGCGCGACCAGCACGACCGTGCGCGGATCGAGGTCCCGGTCGTCGGCGTCGTCGTGGGCGAACAGCCGCTGCTCGTCCACGAACGTCTCCCGGCGCAGCCGGCGGTAGGCAGTCGACTCCCGCCCGCCGTCGGCCTGTTCGACGCGGAAGGCGGGCCTGCGGGCCAGGGTGCTGCGGTCGCCCAGCAGGGCCAGCACGTCGAACGGCTCGTCCCGCACCCGGGCCGGCGCGTCCCCGTCGAGGAACACGCCGCTCACCCGCCGGCCGCGGGCAGCACGCTGCACGCCCCGCACGCCGCGCATCCGGCCCGCTGGTCCGCGCCGCGCATCCCGGCGGCGCGCAGCCTGCGCGCGACCCCCTCGGTGACGTACCGCAGCAGCGCGGCGTCCGGGGCCGGGACCCCGTCGCGGGCGGCGAGCGTGCCGCCCATCGGGCGGAAGGGCACCACGAACGGGTAGACGCCCCGCTCGATCAACCCGCCCGCGCCCTCGATGAGTTCGTCGGGGTCCTCGCCGAGCCCGACGAGCAGGTACGTGGAGACGCGGTTGGCGCCGAAGACCCGCACCGCCTCGTCCCACGCGGCCCGGTACTCGCTCAGCGGGACCGTGGACTTGCCGGGCATCCAGCGCCGCCGCACCTCCTCGTCGAGGGACTCGACGTGGATGCCGACGGCGGTGGCGCCCGCGTCGTGCAGGGCGCGGAGCCAGGACAGGTCGCCGGGCGGCTCGCACTGCACCTGGACCGGCAGACCGGGCACGGCCCGCCGCACGGCGCGCACGCACCGCACGAGATGGCGGGCGCCCCGGTCGGGGCCCGTGGTGGTGCCCGTGGTCATCACCATCTGCCGCACCCCGTCGAGCCGTACGGCCGCCTCGGCGACCTCGGCGAGCTGCTCCGGGGTCTTCGCGGCGACCGTGGCGCCGGCGCGCAGGGACTCCTCGATGGTGCAGAAGCGGCAGCGGTCGGCCTCGGCGTAGCGGACACAGGTCTGGACGACGGTGGTGGCGAGGACGTCGGCGCCGTGCAGCCGGGCGATGTGCTCGTAGGGGGTGCCGTCGGCGGTGGTCAGGTCGTAGAACCGGGGCCGGTCCACGGTCCGCAGGGTGAGGCCGGTGTCCTCGTCGCCGAGCCAGACCCGGCCGTCGCGGACGTGATAGGGGCTGTCGGGGTTGCGGGGGAGCGCGGCACCGGCCCCGTCGACGAGGACATGGCCGTCGTCGCTGGGTCCCGCGCCGTCCGGCCTGCACACAGGGGCGTCCAACGCCACCCCGCGCAGGGCGAGTTCGGCACGCGTCGTGATCCGCACATCCACCGCCGCAGAGCCGGTGCGCACGCTCATTCCGGCCTCCTCACAGCTGGTACGTGGAGTTGATGACGGCGCCCTTGCGCGCGTAGTGGATCAGCGCGTCCTGGACGTCGAGGGGGTGGGTGGGGATGACGCCCTCGATGAGGTCCTCCTCGCGGGCGCCGTGCAGGGAGAGGCCGAACCGGCAGCAGTAGACCTTGCCGCCCTCGGCGATGAACGTCTTCAGCTGGTTGTTGATGTTGTGCTCGCCGGGGAAGGCGGAGTTGCCGGTGGTCGGGAAGCCGCGCGTGGCCAGGCAGTTGAGGGAGCCGGGGCCGTAGAAGTAGATCGCGGTCTCGAAGCCCTTGCGCAGCGCGCGGGTCGCCTGGAGGACGGCGACGAAGGACACCGACGACTCGTGGGCGATGCCGTGGACGAGGGTGAAGTAGGTCTCGCCGTCCTCGGCCTGGTAGTCGGGGAAGACCTTCGTGGAGCCGTAGATGCTGGAGCCCTCGGGCAGCGAGGGGTGGGGGATCTCGGCGAGCGACTTCTGCTCGACCTCGGTCAGCTCGACGGTGTCGGCCATGGCTGTCTCCTTGCAGAGGGGGAAGGGCGGTTGCGTGGTCAGTCGTAGAGCGCGGCGAACGTGTCGCGGAAGACGAGTTCGCCCAGTTCGCCGCCCCCGGTCGCGGCGGCCATCCGGGCGTACTCGCCCGTGAAGTCGCCCCACGGCTGGTCGCTGGCGAAGAGCACCCGGTCGTGTCCGATGCCGCGGTGCTCGATCTCCCGGGCCAGCCAGTACGGTGCGAAGCCGATGGCCCAGGAGAGGTCGGTGTAGACGCGCTTGCCGGCCTCGATCCAGTCGAAGAACCGGGAGCCGACGAGCTTGATGTGCCCGCTCATCCCGCCCCCGAAGTGGACGAGGTGCACGGCGGTGTCGTCGGCGTACCGGTCGACCAGGAGGCCGACCTCGTCGATGTCGGAGGCCGCGCCGGGCGAGGTGTGCACATGGACGACGAGTCCGAGGCGGGCCGCCTCGCCGAAGATCCGGTCGAGCAGCGGCCGGCACGCCGGGTCCGTGGGGCGCCCGCCGAGCAGGAAGCTCAGCTTCAGCGCCCGGACGCCGTCCTCGTGGGCCAGGGCCAGCGCGCGTTCGGTGCGGTGCTCGTCCTCGGGGCGCGGGGAGACCCACAGCCCGGCCCGGATGCGGTCGTCGCTCTGGGCGGCCTCCAGCGCCAGGTCGTTGAGGCCGAAGGCGACGTCGGGGTCGGGGACGCCGTAGTTCGGGATGACCAGGGCGCGTTCGGTGCCCTCGGCGTCGAGGTCGGCGATCAGCTGTTTGACGGTGGCGCGGGCCGTGGTGTCGGGGTGGACGGGGGGTCCGCCGTAGAAGGGGAAGGCGGGCAGGACACCGATGTGGCGGTGTGCGTCGAAGACCATGGGTGCTCTCAGCCGACGGGAAGGGCGGCGGACAGGCCGGCGGGCGCACCGGTGAGGGTGCCGCACACGTCGGCGAGACGGCGGGAGGCGTCGATGTGACCGGCCAGGAACTCGGCGTCCCTGCCCACCGCCTCGAAGCGGCCGGAGCCCCAGGTGTGCTGCCAGGGCAGGCCCAGGAAGTACAGACCGGGGACGCCGGTCACCCCGCGCCAGTGCATGGGGTAGCCGCGTCCGTCGAAGGCGGGTGCCTCGATCCAGCGGTGGTCGCGGGCGAAGCCGGTCGCCCAGACGACGGTGGTGACGCCGGCCTCGTCGAGGTCGAGCGAGCGGGGCTGCTCGCGCGGCTCCCACACGGGCACGTACCGCGCCTCCTCGGGCGCGTCGACGCCGCGCGCGGCGATGTGGGCGTCGATGGCGTCCTTGATGCCCTCGGCGACCGCGTCCGCGCGATCCAGGTTCGCCCGGAGGTCGTCGGCGAACTCCAGCGCGGCCCCGGCGACACCGGTCAGCCGCCCGTACAGCCGCATCCCGTCGCGGGCGAAGGCGCGCAGGTCGATGTCGCGGCCGCCGTCGCGCCCGGTGACGTAGTGGTTGACGCGCATGCGCACCGCGTCGGCGTCGCCGAACTCGTCGACGGACCTGCCGTAGTGGCCCATCTCGTCCAGCCAGGCCACGCAGTCGCGGCCCCGGTAGCGGCGGGCGACCCGCGGCGCGCTGCCCACGGCGAGGTGCACCTCGCGGCCGGCCAGGTGCAGGTCCTCGGCGATCTGGCAGCCGGACTGCCCGGTGCCCACCACGAGCACCGCGCCCGCGGGCAGGGCGTCCGGGCTGCGGTAGTCGCGGGAGTGGACCTGCCGCACGCCGGCGGGCAGCCGCTCGGCGCTGCGCGGGATCCTCGGCGCGTGGTACGGGCCGGTCGCGACCACCACCTGATCGGCGGTGAACTCGCCCGCGGTGGTGGTGAGTTCGAAGACCCCGGTGACCGACCTGCGCAGCCGGGTCACCGAGACGCCCTCCACCAGCGGGGGCCGGAAGTGGGCGACGTACTCCTCCAGGTAGCGCACGATCTCGTCGCGGACCATGAAGCCGTCCGGGGCGTCGCCCCGGTAGGGGAAGCCGGGCAGTCTGCACTGCCAGTTGGGGGTGACCAGGCAGAACGAGTCCCAGCGGTGCCTGCGCCACTCGTGGCCGACCCGGTGGGCCTCCAGCACCACGTGGTCGACGCCGCGTTCGGCGAGGCAGTGGCTGACGGAGAGGCCGGCCTGGCCGCCGCCGACGACGGCGACCGTGCGGTGGGTTCCGGCGAGGTTCATCGCACCGTCCCGTCGGCGTCGAGCAGCGCCACCACGGTGACCCGCGCGCCGGTGTCGGACGCGTGGGCGCGGGCGGTCTCCTCGATCCGGGCGAGCTGGCCCGCGGCCCCGGTGCAGAAGAAGCCGTACTTCTCCTTCACCCGTTCCCCCGCGATGCCGAGCGCGGTGCGGCTACGCTGGACGAAGTCCGCCAGTTCGTAGGTGCCGCCCGCGGTGAACCAGTCCTCGACCACGGTGGAGGGGGAGTAGCAGCGCTCGGTCGCACCGTCGGGCCAGCGCACGTCGAAATACATCTCGGGCATGACATCCTCCATGCCGGGCGCCGAGGTTCCTGCCACCTCGCCGCTGCGTGTGGGCATTACTTCAGCCAGCGGCGATTACCGGACCAAGTCATCCGGAATAAAGCGGAGTTACGTCGTCCTCACACAGGGCGAGAATATGGGCACGCGGAGTTGCCCCGGAGGCAAAACGGCCACCGGGGCGTATGGGCCGGTCAGGGACGCAGCGGCGTGCCAGGCCCCTCGTGCTCGGCGCGGGCGGCGAGGTGGCGCCACATCGACGCGACG
Organism: Streptomyces sp. NPDC026672; assembly: GCF_040638185.1. Lineage (NCBI taxonomy): Bacteria > Bacillati > Actinomycetota > Actinomycetes > Kitasatosporales > Streptomycetaceae > Streptomyces > Streptomyces sp. NPDC026672. The sequence continues at coordinate 41,957 of NZ_JBEZXS010000032.1, read as the reverse complement.
TTGAACGCCGGGCCCAGGTCGGGCAGCTCGGCGATGTCCTCGTCGGGAATCGGCCGCAGCGCGGCGCCGGTGGCCGCGGCGGCGAGGGTGATCCGGGCGAGCGAGTCGACCGCGAGGGCCCGGGTGACCGCCTCGGCGACCGCGTGCGCGGGCTCGCCGGTGCCGACGGAGACCAGTCCGTGCCCGCGCAGCACCACGACGGGGCGGTCCCCGAGCGCGTCGGTCATCTCCTCGGCCAGGTCGCGACGCCGGATCAGCGCGGAGCGCGGCCACACGGGGATGCCGTCCTGGGCGAGCCGGGCGGCCGGGATGTCGTACGAGCCCACCAGGGGGAGCCAGGGGAGGTCGGCGACGGACGCGGCGACCACCGCCGGCGGGTGTGCGTGCACCACGGCCGTGACCTCCGGGCGGGCGCGCAGGACCTCGGTGTGGATGGGCAGTTCCGTGGGCGCACGCCATTCTTCCGGGTGGTCCCCGGCGCCGTCGAGGCCGACCTCCCGGACGTCGTCCACGACGGTGAAGGCGAGTCCGCGCTCCTCGGGCCCGCGCCCGCGCACCAGGAGCGAGTCCGCCCCGGTGCGGGCGCTGACATGGCCGAGGATGTGCTCGACGAGACCGGTGACCGCCAGTACGCGACAGGCCAGGGCGACCCGTTCGCGCAGCGTCTCGACGTCCGGGTTTCCCACCGTGCGGACCTCCTCGGCGAGCCGACTTGCGTGCTAATGGTCTGTTGGTATGACTTTAAGCCATTGCGCAAGCGCACGTCAACGAAGCCCTTGACCATGGGACAATGCGTTCATGCCATCGCGACCCACTCGGCCCCAGCGTGCCGAGACCGCAGACGAGACCTCCGCCAAGCGTCCCGCCGCGCCCGAGGGCCTGTTCAAGACCGTCTCCTCGAGCCGCGTCTCCCAGTTGATCGTCGATCAGATCCGGCTGCTGCTGAAGGAGGAACGGCTCCAGCCCGGCGACCGGTTGCCGAGCGAACGGGAACTGTGCGTGCAGTTCGGCGTGAGCCGGGTCACCGTGCGCGAGGCGCTGCGCAGCCTGGAGGCCAGCGGTCTGGTCGAGATCCGGGTCGGCGCCCGGGGCGGCGCGTTCGTGACGGCGCCCTCCTCCCGCCGGGTCGGCGAGGGGCTCGCCGACCTGCTGTCGCTCTCGCCCGTGACCGCCGCCGAGGTCACCGAGGCGCGGCTGGTGTTCGAGCTGGGCATCGTGCCGCTCATCGTCGAGCGCGCCACCGAGGAGGACCTCGACGCGCTGCGCGCCCTGTGCGACGAGCACGCGGAGGCGGTGAAGAAGGGCACCTACGACATGGAGATGTCCGCCGACTTCCACACCCGGGTCGCCGCCTGCACCCACAACGCGGCCGTCGAGATGCTCGTCCAGTCCTTCCACGGCCCCCTGCTGATGAGCCTGCGCGAGGCGCAGAGCGTCGAGCCGCAGATGGGGCAGCGCGGCTCCAAGGAGCACCGCAGGTTCGTCGAGGCGATCGCGGAACGCGACTCCGTGGCCGCCACGGAGATCATGCGTACGCATCTGCGGCGCACGGCGTCCCGGGTGAAGGCGGACGGCAGCGCCACATGAGTCCGCCGTGCCGGCGGTGAGGGCGGTCCCGGGTCCGGTGGGCCCGGGACTCTTTTGTGCCTCAGCCGAAGGCATTATGGTTAGACCATCAGGTCAGTGATCGGAAGGCTTCGGCCAGCACAGGAGGCACCATGGGCAAGAAGGGGCGAGTCTTCGTCCGCGGGCTGACCTCGGAGACGTACGGACTCGGTGAGTTCCGCCGCAGGCAACTGGCGGTGCAGCGGGTCCGGGACGACTCCGTGGTCGTCGACGACGCGAAGGTGGCCCACTCCGGCGACAGCGAGAAGTCCCGGACGTGGTGGCGGGTGGGCCCCGGGGACGAGGACTTCCTCACCCAGACCATCCAGGTCCACTTCGTGGAACTGCCACCGCAGTCCAGCAACCACGGCCACGGCCACCAGAACGAGGCGGCCTTCTACATCCTCGAGGGCCGCGGTTACGAGATCCACGACGACCAGCGCTACGACTGGACCAAGGACGACCTGGTCTTCGTCCACACCGACTCCGTGCACCGCCACTTCAACCCCTACGACGAGACCGCCACCGCCCTCGTCGTGAAGGCCAAGAGCACCTGGATGTTCATGGGCCTGTGGCAGCAGGGCCGCAGCGGCCCGATCGAGCGCGAGGAGGAGTTCGGGCCCCGCGAGGACTGGTCGCGGATCTGGACGCCCGGTGTCCTCGACCGCAAGAAGGTCATCGGTGTCGCCGACACCACCTGGGAGAACACCCCGCTCGGCCGCGTCCGTGTGATGTCCTCCCCGGAGCGCACCGACGCCCGCATCTTCTCCGTCGACGCCTTCGAGCTGGACATCCCGGCCGGCAGCCGCTCCGGCAAGTACTGGAAGATGGCCGACGAGGTGTACTACGTCCTCGAAGGCAGCGGTTACGCCCTCCAGTGGGAGGTCGAGGCGGAGATCGCCGAGAAGTACTACGCCCGGGTGGCGGTGGAGCCCACCCGGTACGAGATCACCAAGGGCGACACCCTGTACGTGCCGCAGAACCACGTCTGCCAGCTGTTCTCCTACGACGGCACGCCGCTGCGGCTGCTGTCCGCGCAGAACCGCGTCTTCAAGCACCTCGGTTACGACACGGTGCACTTCATGGAGGACGCGCCGGAGTACGAGGCGCCGACCGCCTGACGCATGAGCCGCTTCGGCCCCCACACCGGACCGAGGGTGTGGGGGCCGAAGCCTGTGCGGCGGCTGTGGGGGCCGAAGCCTGTGCGCGGGTACGGCCGCGAAGGTCAGGAACGGGCCCGCGCCACCTCGGCCGCCGCTTCCTCCGCGGCCGTCACCAGGTCGTCCGCGCCCAGCAGACCCGGCTCGCGCGCCGTCTCCAGGCGCAGGGCCAGGGCGCCGTGCACGGTCTTGCGGATGCGCCGCCCGTCCAGCCCGGCCAGCAGCTTGCCGAGCCGCCGGTGCAGCCCGGTGTCGTCCGCCAGCACGGTCAGTTCGGGCCACTGGGCGGCCAGGGAGCCCAGCGAGTCGGCGACGATCCGCGGCACCACCGACTCGTCGGGCAGCTCCGTGCGCACCACGAGGTCGGCCCGGGACAGGAACGCGTCGTCCACGGCCTCCGCGAAGTTCGTCGTGACGACCAGCAGCGTGCCCGGGCGCTCGGCCCGCAGCACGTCGAGACCGCTGAGCACCGCGTCCGTCGCCCGGTGCACGTCCACCGGGTTGGTGTCGAAGGACGCCGAGTGCCGCCGTACGGCCAGTGCCTCCACCTCGTCCACCAGGACCAGGGTGTGCGGGCGGCGCGCGGCCAGCTCCGGCAGGGTCTCCCGGAACAGCCGGGACACCGACCGCTGGCTCTCGCCGAGCAGTTCGCTGGGGAACGCGTGCGGGTCGACCTCGACGAGCGTGGTCGATCCGTGCGGGGCCAGGGTGCGCGCCACGGCCTGCGCGAGCCCCTGGGCCAGGGTGGTCTTGCCCGTGCCGGGCGGCCCCGCGAGCACCACCAGACCGTGCGGGGCCACGGGCGAGCCCGCGAGCCGCCGCCCGTGCCGGAGCACGAGGACGGCGGTCGCGAGCAGTCGCTCCTTGACACGCAGATCGACGATCACCGAGTCCCACGGGCCGTCGTGGTGGTCGGCGGGCAGGACGTGGATCCCGGCCACGCCGTGCGGCAGTGCGCTGCTCACCGCGTACGTCCTCCGCTCACGGCCAGGTGGGGCGCGTCAGCGCCGGCCACTCGATGGTCGACGGGTCACCGGCCTGCGCGTCACGGATGTGGTCCGGCGGCTCCTCGAACAGCACCAGCGGATCGCACAGCGCCCGCATCGTCTCCAGCAGGCTGTCGAACATGTGGATGCGGACCACCTTGGCGGTCTGCTCCGGGTGCGAGTTGATGTGCTGGTGCCACAGGAAGTGGTCGACGACGATGATGTCGCCCTTCTTCCACGGGTGCCGCTCGCCGCCCTCCGGCTCGGTGCCCAGATAGCTCTCGCCGCTGCCCTCGACGACGTACAGCCACGCCTCGCCGGGGTGCCGGTGCATCGACTGGGCGCGGCCGGGGCCGATCTCGAACATGGCCATGGTGATGCCGGACGCCTGGTAGCCGATCGCGCGGTCCAGCAGGAACGTGGTGCGGGTGCCGCGCGGGGTGTTGCGCAGCTCCAGCTCGTCCCAGCTGGTGTGCAGCCGGCCCGAACGGCGGCCCTCCTGGTCGCGGGCCAGCCGCCGCAGCCGGGTCGCGTACGGGTCGGCGCCGTCGCGGCCCGGCGAGAACGCGGGCCGGGGCGCGAGCTGCGCGACCGGAGTGTGCCCGGCGTCCTCCAGCACCGCCATGCCCATGGTCTCCAGCAGCGGCGAGCTGGAGAAGGTGAGGTAACGCGCCGTCTCCGTGCCCTCGTTGCCGCTGCGGTGCCAGGCCCAGGCCGGCAGGTGCAGGGAGTCGCCGGGACCCCAGTCGATCCGCTTGCCGTCGATCTCGGTCCAGCCCCAGCCGGCCACGACGAACACCATGGCGTCCCAGGAGTGCCGGTGGACGGTCGTCGTCACGCCCGGGTCGATCTCGTGGGCGAGCGCGTCCATGGTGCGGGTCGGGCGGTCGCCGTCGGCGCCGACGTAGACGCCGACCCGGCTGCCGCGTTCGGTCGGGTGCATGACGACGTCCTCCAGCGCCGCCACCGTGCGGTGGTTGCCCCGCCACTCCTCGATGAAGGCGGCGCGTCGTCGTTTCTGCACGTGGTAGTGGGTGACCCCGGTCGTGGTGTGTGTACTCAACATGTCTCCCGACAGCAGGACGTACCTGGAAGTACCGGCGGAGTTCGGAGGTTCAGGACGAGGGGGCGGGCTCGGGTCCCGGGACGCTGTACTCGCGCACCGTGCGGCTGCGCAGCGCGCTCACCGCGGACACGGCGGACGGCACGAGACCGCCCAGGGTGAGCGCCGCGACGGGGCCGAGGGCGCCGGCCGCGACACCCATCAGGGAGTCGCCGATCGCGGGCCCGCCGCGCGAACACATCTGGTAGATGGCCGAGACCCGGCCGCGCAGCTCGTCGGGTGTCTCGACCTGGACGGCGGCGTGCCGCACGGTGGTGGCCACCGCGTCCGCGGCGCCCAGCGCGAGGGCCGCGACGACCGCCACGGGGAACGTCCGCGACTGTGCGAGCCCGACCACCGCGAGCCCGTACGCGGCCGTGCCCCACAGCACGATCCGTCCGGCGCGCGCGGTGCGCACCAGCCGGAACACCCACACCGACCCGATCAGCGCGCCCGCCGAGGGAGTGGCGGACAGCAGACCGTAGCCGGTCGGGCCCACGTGCAGGACGTGGGCCGCGAAGGCGGGCAGCAGCACCCGGTAGGCGCCGAACACCGTGGCGGTCATGTCCAGCGCCATCAGCTGCCAGACCACGGGCCGTTCGGCGACGTACCGCACGCCCTGGCGCATGCTGTGCCACAGCGAGCGCCGCTCCGTGTCGGCGTTGAGCGGCGGTACCCGCACCAGGGCCAGCACGAGGACGAGCGCGGCATAGGTGACCGCGTCGAAGACGTAGACCGCGCCGGGGCCGCCGACGGCGATCAGGACGCCCGCGAACGCCGGGCCTGCCAGCACGGCCAGTTCACGCGACGGATTGAGCAGCGCGAAGGCGTCGACGAGCCGTTCGCGCGGCACCATCGCCGGGATGAGCGCCTGCCGCGCGGGCTGGTCGAAGGTGGCCGCCGCCGTCGCGAGCAGCGAGGAGACGACGACCGCCCACACGGTGGCGGCGCCCGCCAGCGTGATCACGGCGAGCGCCGCCGACACCAGCAGGGCCACGCACTGGGTGACCTGGAGCAGCCGGCGCCGGTCCAGCCGGTCGGCGTAGATCCCGCCGACCGGGGAGAGCACCAGCAGGGCCACCGCCTGGGCGAGGCCCACCAGTCCCACCTGGGCGGTGGAACCGGTGAGCTGGTAGACCTGGTAGAGGTTGGCGGCGACGGCGCCCCTGGTCCCGATCTGGGAGAGGACGACACCGCCCCAGTAGAGGGCGAAGTCCCGGTTGCGCAGTACCTGGGGAAGCGCCATCGATCAGTCGACCGGGACCAGGGTCACCTTGTCCGGGGCGACGGAGAAGTGCACCTCGGTCCCGGGCGGGATCGACAGCGTGGGGTTGGACCGGTTGTGGATCTCCAGGCTGCCCACGCCCACGATGTGGTCGACGACGTCGCCCATGAACGCGCGGGTCAGGACCGTGCCCGACCACTCGTTGGGCACGTTGCCGCGCCGCTCGCGGGTGAGGTCCACGCACTCCGGGCGGATCGAGATGAGCACGGTGTCCCCGACGACCGGCACCTTCTCGACCTGCTGCGCGATCAGCCGGCCCTGCGCGGTGTCGACCTCCACCTCGTCGCCGCGCACCGCGGTCACCTTGGCCTCCACGAAGTTGGAGGTGCCGATGAACTCGGCGACGAACCGGGTGGCCGGCTTGGTGTAGATCTCGCGGGGCTTGCCGATCTGCTCGATGCGGCCCTGGTTCATCACCGCGATCCGGCTCGACATCACCAGTGCCTCGGCCTGGTCGTGCGTCACGTAGATCGCCGTGAGGTTCAGCTCCCGCTGGAGCCGCTTGAGTTCGAACCGCATGTTCTCGCGGAGCTTGGCGTCCAGGTTGGACAGCGGCTCGTCGAGCAGCATCAGCTCGGGCCGGGTCACCAGGGCGCGGGCCAGGGCGAGGCGCTGCTGCTGGCCGCCGGAGAGCTTGGTGGCGGGCCGGGAGGCGTAGGCGCCCAGCTCGATGACCTCCAGGACCTCGTTGACCCGGTCCTCGATCTCCTTGCGTCCGGGCCGCTTGGCGCGGGGCATCACGTCCAGCGGGAACGACACGTTCTTGAACACCGACATGTGCGGCCAGATCGCGTACGACTGGAACACCATGCCGAGCCCGCGCCGGTTGGCCCCGACGTTGATGCCCTCCTTGTCGTCGAACAGCACCCGGCCGCCCAGGGTGACCCGCCCCGCGCTGGGGCGCTCCAGACCGGCGACCGAGCGCAGGGTGGTGGTCTTGCCGCAGCCCGACGGGCCGAGCAGCGTGAACAGCTCGCCGTCGTGGACCTCGAAGTCGACCCCGCCGACCGCGTACGTCCGGGTGCCTTCGTCGGCGCGCTTCGACCTGCGGGAGGAGGTGTCGTCGTAGCTCTTCTTGAGGGATTCGACCGTCAACATCGCTGAAGGTCCCTTCGATCAGTTCGCGGAGTCGTTCTGCAGCCCGAAGCGGGCGCCGAAGCGGTAGGCAATGGAGACGAGCAGGAAGAGCAGGACGACCATGCAGACGCCCAGGGCGGCGAGGGTGGTGAACTGCCCGTTCTCGAACTGCTCCCAGATCAGGACCGACAGCACCTCCTTGCCGGGGCTGTAGAGCAGGATCGTGCTGGACAGTTCGCGGAAGGACACGACGAGGATGTAGACCCAGCCGGCCAGGATGCCGCCGCTCATCAGGGGCAGCAGGACCCGCCGGAAGGTCTGGAACCACGAGGCGCCGTTGACCGCGGCGGACTCCTCCAGCTCCGGGGACATCTGTGCCATCGCCGACGACGCGTAGCGCATGCCGTAGGGGAGGTAGCGGGTGCAGTAGGAGATCAGCAGGATCAGCAGCGTGCCGTAGATCGGCAGCGGGGTGCGCAGATAGACGAACGACAGCGCGAGGCCGAGGACCAGGCCGGGGATGACGATGGGCGTGAACGCGAGCATGTCGAGCAGCCGGCGGCCCGGCGCCCTGGTGCGCAGCACCACCCAGGAGACGATCGAGGTCAGGATCATCACCGCGGTCGCCGCGCCGATGCCCACGATGAGCGAGTTCTTCAGCGCGGTGAACGCCAGCGGCTGGTTCCACACCGCGCGGTAGTTGGCGAACGTCATCTGGCTGAAGGTCTTGCGGGTCGGCGCCGCGTAGTACTTCAGCAGGGAGGCGTAGACCAGGACGGCGACCGGCAGCACCACGGTGACCAGGAAGTAGAGGATCACGCCGGCGCCGATGAACGGCCGGGCCCGGCCGAGTTCGACCGGGCGGGGCCGGAACGCCTTGCCCGTGACCGTCTGGAAGTTGCGCGAGGAGCGCTGGAGCCAGCTGGAGAACAGCACGCCCGCGGCGGCGATCACCAGCAGCCCGATGGCGTAGGCGCCGGCGGCGCCGTAGTCGACGGGGTAGGCGCGCAGCACGAAGTAGATGCGGCTGGTGAAGACGTAGATGCCGTTCTGGAGCCCGAGCAGTCCGGGGACCTCGAAGCTCTCCAGGGACTGCACGAACATCAGCAGTGCGCCGGAGATCATCGCGGGGCGCAGCAGCGGGACGGTCACCCGGCGCAGCACGGTCAGCCGGGAGGCGCCGGACATGGCCGCGGACTCCTCCAGGGAGGGGTCCATGGCGCGGAACGCGGCCACCATGAGCAGGAAGGCGACCGGCGCCAGATGCAGGCCCTGCACCCAGATCATGCCCCACACGCTGTAGATGTTGATCGGGCTGGACCCGAACAGGGGCTTGAACACGAGGGAGTTGAGGATGCCGCTGGACGGGTCGCCGAGGAAGATCCACGAGGTGGCGTAGAGGATGCCGGGCACGATCAGCGGGACCAGGGAGGCCGCGAAGAACAGGCCCTTGAACGGGGTGTCGGTGCGCACCTGGATGTAGGCCAGGGCGGTGCCGAGGACCAGTGCGAGGGCGGCCGAACCGAGGGCGAACCAGAGGGAGTTGAGCAGCATCTCGCCGGACTGCGAGTTGCCCCCGTAGGCCCGGGAGAACGCCCCGAAGGAGACGCCCTGCCCGTCGGAGCTGAGGAACGTGTCGTGGATCAGGTAGCCGAGGGGCACCACGGCGAGGTACCCCACGACGATGACGGCGCCGCCGACGAGCAGGCCCTGGAGGGACAGCGGACGGCGCAGCAGCCGCACGAGCCGGCCGGTGGCCGCCCCGCCGCGCGGCGGGGGCGAGACGCCGTGCCCCGGGTCGGGGCCGTCGTCACGGGAGGTGGTCGGTGCGGGCATGACGGACATCGGCGCTCACTTCCCCACGCTGGCGACACCGCGCAGCAGTGCGTCGTACTTCTTGTCCCAGGCGTCGCCGTTCTTGCTGAGGCCCTCGACGTCGAAGGGGACCAGGGTGATGCCCTTGAGGCTCTTGTCGCCGGGGACCTTGGTGACCGGGGTGAGCCCGAGCTTGACCAGTTCCTTCTGGCCGTCGGTCAGCAGCCAGTCGTAGAACAGCCAGGAGGAGGCCGGGTGCTTGGCGTCCTTGATCATGCCGACGCCGTTGGGGCGCGGGAAGGCGGGGATCTTGGAGACGCCGCTCGCGGGCAGATGGGTGACGGGGGCGCCCTGCTCGGCGGCCCGGTCGGTGATGTACGTGTAGTTCATCGCCTCCATCGGCGTCTGGCCGGCGGTGAGGAACTGCATCATCGTCGTGTGGCCCTTGGCGACCTTGGAGTTGGCGACGATGCCCTTCCACAGCTGGTCGACCTCGGCCTGGCTCTTGCCGTGGTCCAGCCAGTACTTGGTGACGTTCTCGAACCAGTCGCTGTCGCTGACCTCCAGCGTCACCTTGCCCTTGTACTTGGGCAGCGCCAGGTCCTCCCAGCTCTGCGGCTCGTCGCCCGGCTTGATGAGGTCGGTGTTCCAGGCGGGCTGGAACACGTTGAGGCGGCTGGCCGTCCAGTCCTGGAACTTGGCGGAGGGCTCGACCGCGTCGAGCGCGGAGCCGTTGAAGGGCGTCAGGTAGTGGTTGTCGGTCAGGGCGGTCATCTCGAGGAAGTTGGTCTCGACGACGTCGGCGCCCGGCTTGCCGGCCTTCTCCTCCTGGAGGGTGCGCTGGAGCACCGTCTCGGAGTTGCCGCGGAAGACGCTGACGTGGATGCCGTACTTCTTCTCGAACGCCTGGGCGACCGGGGTCGCGATGTCCGCGGTCATCGAGGTGTACAGGGAGAGCGTTCTGCCCTCCTTCTTCGCCAGCTCCTCGGCCTTCGCGCGCTGCTGGTCCTTGGGGAGGTCGGCGATCTGCTGGTAGACGTCCGACGCCTTGCCGCCGGAGGAGGAGTTGGTGGTGACCGCGCCTCCGCAGCCGGCGACGAGGGCCGATGCCAGCAGTCCGGACAGGGCGAGGGTGGTGTGACGGGTCCTCATGCGGTGCTCTCCTGGAAGAGATGCGAAAAGGGGGGCGGTGCTCAGCCCGCAGCCGGGACGCCGCGCAACAGGGCGTCGTAGGCGGCGTTCCACTTCTTGGTGTCGGTCTCGGCCGACTTCGACAGGGCGTAGGTGGTGGTGCCGGCCGGGATCGGGTCCTTGTAGCCGGGCACGTTCTTCGCCGCCGGGATGCGCAGCGACTCGGCGATGATCTTCTGCCCCGCGGTGAGGACCCAGTCGGTCCACAGCAGCGCCGCCGCGGGGTGCCGCGGCCGGGCCATCAGGGCGATGCCGTTGGGGCGCAGGATCACCGGTTCGACGACGGGCCGCCAGGCCACGGGGGCGCCCTTCTTGGCGGCCTTGTCGATGGTGTGGCTGTAGACCGACAGGGCCACGGCGAAGTTGCCCGCGCTCAGCAGTTCGCCCTGCACGGTGTGGCCCTTGGTGACCTTGACGTTGCGGGCGATCTTCGTGAACAGCGCGTCGACGTCGGCCGTGCTCATGCCCTTCACGTCGGTGAGGTACGTGTGCATCGACGCGTACCAGTCCCAGTCGCCGACCTCGACGGCGAGCTTGCCCTTCCACTTGGGGTCGGCGAAGTCCGCGAAGTCCTTGGGCTCCTGGCCCTTCTTGACCTCGTTGGTGTTCCAGCCGACGACGAAGGCGTTGAAACGTTCCGCCGTCCAGCCGCCGAGGCCCTTGGCCGCGTCCTTCAGGTCCGCGAGCGCGGCGCCCTGGTAGGCGTGCAGCAGGTGCTGGGAGTCGAGGGCGCGCAGTTCGAGGTCGTTGGTGTCCATGACGTCGTTCTGCGGCTTGTTGGCCTCGTTCTCCTGGAGCGCCCGCTGGAGGACCGTCTCCGAGTTGGCCCGGAAGGCGTGCACCTTGATGCCCGGGTACGCCTTCTGGAAGCCGTCGACGAGGTCCTGGATGTCGGTGTTCGAGGTGTAGAGGTCGAGTGTTCCGCCCTCCTTCTTGGCGTCGGCGAGCAGTTTGTCGGTGCGCGCCTTGCCGCTCAGGGACTCGTAGGCGGCGTACGGGTTCTTGTCGGGGGCGGAACCGGCCGAGCCCGCCGTGGTGGGCGAGCCGCCGCAGGCGGTGAGGAGGAGGCCTGCGGCCAGCAGGCCGGCGGGAAGAGCACCGTTACGCATCGCACACTCCATTGGACGAGGCGGTTGGCTCGTGGGGGCGGACGGAAGGGCACGACGCGTGGGGGAGGGTGCGACCGCGCCGACGCGGGGAGAGGGGGAGCCTGTCGGCGATCGGCCGCGATGCGCGTCCGTCCGTGTGCCGGGTTCCTGCATGAAACAGCAGGAACGGTCTTATGGTCTAACCACGGGACGAGAGATTTACCCTATCGTTACGGGGTGGGGTCGCCCGGGTTCACAGTTGTGGTGCGTGTGCCGACTCCGGCGGGGCCGCGTCCCCGTCGGGATCGAGCCCGAAGACGAGCGACTTGATCGTCACCGGCACGGTGTTCGACGGATGCCGCAGCCGGCCGATGTCGACGTAGTCGAAGTCCCGCAGCCCGATCCCGTCGATGACGAGGAGCTCCACGCCGACGTCCAGCTCCTCGCGCAGGAGCCGGCCGAGCGTGAGCGCCACGTCGCCGTCGAGCACCACGTACAGGGGTCTGCCGAGCGCGGTCCGTTCGGCCACGGCGTCGCGCACGCCGCGGGCGAACGGCAGCAGCCGCTCGTGACTCGGCAGACCGCTCCACGTGAGCGCCAGGACCACGTCCTCCTCCGGCCGCGTGGCCACGTCCAGCGCGACCAGCCGCCCGCGCACCGCCCGTTCGACCGCCTCCGCGTCGACCGCCTCGCCGAGTTCGTAGAGGGGGCGGACGACCTGGAGGCTGCGCCGCGGCAGCAGCGCGCCCGGATCGGTGATGAAGCCCGTGTTCCCGCTGAGCTGCACGCTGTACTCCGAGGCGCCCAGCGCGGTCGCCCGGATGCACTCGCCGGCCGGCAGCAGCCGGAAGGGCAGCGCGCCCCCGTCCACGCGCCGCCGCAGCGCGTGGCCGAGCCGGCGGCCGAGGTCGCCGAAGTCCCGCTCCTCGCGGCCGTACACGTACTCCGCGACCCCGCCCGAGAACATCACCCCGTCGATCCCGTCGAGGCCGGGCAGCGGGTCGGTGAGGTACAGGGAGCGGACGTCCTCGGGCGGCGGCCCGGCGGTGACCGCGGCCACCAGGGCGTCGGCCATCGCCTCCGCCACCCGGTCCAGTTCGGCGCCGTGCGCGGTGTCCCCGGTCTTCCAGGCGAACCCGGCGCGGGCCGCGTGCGCGGCGCCCGCCGGGTCGAGCCGGACGATGCGGCCCGCGCCGTCCACCACCTGGAGCCGGCCGCCGACGTGCACCGCGGCGGTCGCCGTCACCCGGCCCTCGTCCAGCACGGCGAGCTTGGTGGTGCCGCCGCCGATGTCCACGTTGAGGATGCGGCGCCCGGTGTCGTACGAGGTCTTCGCCGCACCCGATCCGTACGCCGCGAGCATCGCCTCCATGTGGTGCCCGGCGCTCGCGTTGACCAGCTCGCCGCCGCGCTCGGCGAGGACGCCGGCGATCGCCTCGGCGTTGCGGCGGCGCAGCGCCTCACCGGTGAGGATGACGACACCGGTGTCCACGTCGGCCGGGTCCACGGCCGCCGCGTGGTAGGCGGTGTCGACGATCGTGCCGAGCGCCGCCGCGTCGATGTACTCGTCGTCGGTGTACGGCGTGAGCTCGACGGGCGAGCGGTGCAGCGTCTCGCGGCGCACCACGATGTAGCGGCTCGTCAGGTCCTCGCCGATGCGCCGCAGGTGCAGGCGAGAGAAGACGACCTGGGTGCCGGAGGAACCGATGTCCATCCCGACGCTGCGCAGCGTGACGTTGTCCTGCCGCCAGATCGGGTTGTCCTCCAGCGCCTCGGGCGCCTCGTCGTCGTGGATGTGGTCGTGGTCGGGGACGTACGCCGAGTACACCGTGCGCACCCCGTGGTCATGGCTGTCTCCGTCGGCGTGCCGCACGGTCCCGCTCCTTACGGACGTCGACTGGGGTCAGGCGGTGGCGGACTGGTCCGGCTTCGGCGGGAGCGTGGCCAGCTCCGCCTCGTAGACCGCGTCCATCCGGGGTTCCATCCCGTGCTTGGCCAGGGCGTCACGGAACGTCTCGCGCACGTACGGCGACTCGTCGGCGTAGTCGATCTGGTCGCCGCCGATGCGCCGGCTGATCCACGCCTTGGGCACGCCCTGGGCGTTGCGCACCGACACCACCTCGTGCTTGAAGGCGAGGTAGCGCCCCGGCTCCGCACCGGTGTTGAAGTGCTGGTGGAACCACATGTTGGGCGGCACGATCAGGGTGCCGGGGCCCCACTCGTAGCGGCGCGGCTCCTCGCCCTCCGGCCACATCAGGCTGTAGCCCTCGCCGGAGAGGATGATCACGTGGGCGCCCGGTCCGTGCCGGTGGCCCTTCTTGTACGTGGCCGTCGGGAACTGGGAGATGTGGCTGTTCATCGAGCCCTTGGCCATCGCGAAGCGGATGTGGCCGCCGCCCGCGCCGCGCTCCTTCGCCTCGATCAGCGGCAGGTTGACCGCGTCCGCCACGAAGTTGGTGTCGAGCAGCAGACCCTTCTGCTCACCCCTGGGGGCGAAGTAGTCGGGCTCGCCGTCGAAGCGGTCCGGGAAGTCGTGCGGGGTGTTGAACACGAACTCCGGGTCGTCGTAGAGGTTGATGACCGGCGGCATGTTCGTCGAGGAGACGAACCGCGCGGCCTTCTTGCCCGAGCCGTTGAAGTGCTGGTGGTGGGCGTTGAGCGGGATCGCGAACATGGAGCCCGCCTGCCACTCGAAGGTGACCGAGGCACCGGCGTCGTTCCACACCCGCGTGGAGCCCTGGCCTTCGAGGATCAGCACCATCTCCTCGAACAGCTGCCGCTGCGGGGCGAGTTTACCGCCCGCCGGGATCTCGCACACGTAGCAGTCGTTGGAGGTGCGGGTGGCCTCGTGGTTGATGAACACCCCGCGGCCGCCTCGCCGTTCCCACGGCTTCAGCTCCACGGTGCGCAGATCGGGCACGTAGTGGGCGGCGATGATGTCCAGCCCTTCCGCGGCGACCCAGCGGGTGTACGGGGATTCCTTCTCCGTGGCGAACTTCGCCGCCAGGGAGTCGTTGACAATCGCGTCCTTGGCCATTCGGTGGCCCTTCCTGGTCGGCTCGGGTGACACGACCTGCGCTGACAGGTGTCGGGGTGGTGGATTGGTAGAACCATAAGTCCACCACCATGGGGCGTCAACGAGTCGTACGTGAGGATCGATGACCTTCGTCCGCGACCTCGGCCGCCGCCGCCCGGGCCGCCTTCGGGTCGAGGTAGCGCCCGCCCCGCACCCGCGGCACGAGGCGGTCGTCGAGGTCGTACACGAGGGGCATGGCCGTGGGGATGTCCAGGTGGAGCAGTTCGTCCCGCCCGAGTCCGTCCAGGTGGGCCACCAGGGCCCGCAGCGAGTTGCTGTGCGCCACGACCAGCACGGTGTTGCCCGCGCGCAGACCGGGGGCGATCCGGTCGTGCCAGTACGGCAGCAGCCGCGCCGTCACGTCCGCCAGCGACTCGGTGCGGGGCAGCAGTGCGCGCGGCACGCCCGCGTACGCCGCCCCGTCCGCGGCGACGCCCGCGACGTCGTCCGGGGCGTCCTCGGCCGGCGGCGGGGCCGCGTCGTACGAACGCCGCCACAGCCGGAACCGCTCCTCGCCGTACTCCCGCAGCACCTCGCTCTTCTCCCGGCCCGTGAGGGCGCCGTAGTGCCGCTCGTTCAGCCGCCAGTCCGCCGTCACGGGGACGCCGGTGAGGCCGGCCGCCTCCAGGGCGAGGGCGCAGCTGCGCACGGCCCGGGTGAGGGCCGAGGTGTGCGCCGCGACGGGCGTGAGGCCGGCGGCGCGCAGCAGCTGGCCGCCGCGGCGGGCCTGCTGCTCGCCCCAGGGGGTCAGGCCGACGTCCGTCCAGCCGGTGAACAGGTTGCGGGCGTTCCACGCGCTCTCGCCGTGGCGCAACAGGATCAACGTTCGCATGCGGCCGATTGTGACCCCGTGTCCCGTCTCTTGTTCAGTGTTCGAAGATTCTGGTCTAATGGACAGACCACCGAACGGACGGTGCCTGACGGCGTACCCGTTCGCAGTGGATTCCGCCGATCGCGAGAGGAACAGGGACCTTGCCCAAGGTGATCTTCGTCGGCAGTGACGGTCCCGAATACACCGTCGATGCGACGGTCGGGGACTCGGTCATGGCGGCCGCCGTGAAGAACGGCGTGCCCGGGATCGTCGCGGAGTGCGGCGGCAACCAGTCCTGCGCCACCTGCCACGTGTGGGTGCGCGAGGAGTTCGCGCCGCTCGTCGGACCGCCCGGCGACATGGAGGACGACCTGCTCGACCTGGCCGTGGCCGAGCGGCGCGACACCAGTCGGCTGTCCTGCCAGATCCGCGTCACGCAGGAACTCGGCGGGCTCACCGTCGACATTCCCCCGGACCAGCCCTGACCGTCCCCCTCCGCACCCCCGCTCAGCAGCGAAGCGCACGACCCGCCGGAGGGTCAGTACCTGAAAGGGAAACGGCTGTGCTCAGAAAAGACATCAACGAGCTGCTCACCCAGACCGGGCCGGGGACGCCGATGGGCGAACTGTTCCGGCAGTACTGGGTCCCGGCGCTGCTCGCCGAGGAACTCCCCGAGAACGACTGCCCGCCCGTCCGCGTGAAACTCCTGTCCGAACGCATGGTCGCCTTCCGCGACAGCGAGGGACGCTACGGACTGGTCGACGAGTTCTGCGCCCACCGCGGTGCCTCCCTCTGGTTCGGCCGCAACGAGGGCTCCGGCCTGCGCTGCCCGTACCACGGCTGGAAGTACGACGTCACCGGCCAGTGCATCGAGGTCCCCTCGGAGTCCGACAACAGCAGCTTCTGCCAGAACGTCCAGCTCACCTCGTACCCGCTGGTGCGCATCGGTGACGTGCTGTGGACCTACATGGGCGACAAGGCCACCCAGCCGCCGCTGCCCGAGTTCGAGTGGGTCCACGTCGCGCCGGAGCAGACCTACACCTCCAAGCGCTGGCAGCAGTGCAACTGGCTCCAGGCGTTCGAGGGCGGCATCGACTCCAGCCACGTCACCTTCCTGCACTCGGGCGGCCTCAAGACCGACCCGCTGTTCAAGGGTGCCAAGGGCAACGAGTACAACCTCAACGACACCAAGCCCTTCTTCGAGGTCGCCGACAGCGACGGCGGGCTGTTCGTCGGGGCCCGGCGCAACGCCGAGGAGGGCAACTACTACTGGCGGATCACGCCGTGGGTGATGCCCGCGTTCACCATGGTCCCGCCGCGCGGCGACCACCCGGTGCACGGACACTTCTGGGTGCCGATCGACGACGAGAACTGCTGGACGTACTCCTTCGACTACCACCCGGTGCGCGCGCTCACCGAGACCGAGCGGCAGGCCATGATCGACGGTCACGGCGTGCACAGCAAGAACATCCCGGGCACCTTCCGGCCGATGGCCAACATGGACAACGACTACCTGATCGACCGTGAGGCGCAGAAGCGCGGCGAGACCTACTCCGGCGTGGCCGGCATCGCCATGCAGGACGCCTCGCTCCAGGAGAGCATGGGTCCGATCGTCGACCGCAGCAAGGAACGGCTGGTGCCCGCCGACAGCGGGATCATCAAGGCCCGCCAGAAGCTGCGCAAGGCCGCGATCGCGCTGCGGGACGAGGGGGCCACGCCCCCCGGTGTGGACCCGGTGCACCACCGGGTGCGGTCCGCGGCCGTGGTGCTGCCGCAGGCCGAGTCGTTCCTCGACTCCTGCCGCGACGCGGTCAAGGTGACCCCCGGCGTCCCGCAGTCCTCGGTGTGACATGACGACAGTGATCAGACAGCTCAGCGAGAGCGCCCGCGCGGCCTCGGCGAGCGAGTCCCGGTTCCGCATCGACGTCCCGATCGTCCCGGCCCGCGCGGCCGGGGTCGTCGCCCTGGACGACCGGGCGGCGGCGGTCGCCCGCCGGCTCGCCGAACGCCCGTGGGCCCACGCCCGGTTCTTCACCAGCGGCCCCGACGGCCGCCTGCACCGCCTGGCGGGCGCGGCGGCCCCCCTGCCCGAGACACTGCGGGTACCCCCCGACGTGTCCTCGGCCCTGCCCCCGGGCGAGGGGCCGCACGTGCCGGAGGCCGGGGCGCCCGCCGGGTCCACGGACCCGGCGCGGGGCCGTCCCACCGGGGCGCCTCCGGGCGCCGGGGCGGGCACGGCCGACGAGGGCGCGCCGGGCCGGGAGGCGGCCGGGGCGGTCGGCCTGCCGGACGGGTCCCCGGACACGGCGCCGGGGCGGACCGGGACGGGGACGGACCGGCGCACGGTCGCGGCCGACGGCGGGGTGCCGGCCGGGGCCACGGCCGACGTGTCCGGCGCGGAGTCCGCGGTGGCTCCGGGCCGGGGGCCGGGACCGGCCCCCGGCGGGAACCCGGTGCCCGGCGAAGGGGGCGGAGCCGCCGGTGGCCCCGGTGTCCCGCTCGACGACGCCCTCTCCGGCAGTGACGTGGTGGTCGTCCTGGCCACCGAGGACGGCGGGCGCGAAGCGGCCGCCGCCATCGGGCGGTTCTGCGGCCGGCGGGGGATCACCACCGCGGGCGTGGTCCTCGGCGACGGCTTCGAGGCGGACGACGCGGTGGCCGCCCTGCGGCCCTACGCCCGTGTCCTGCTGCTGTCGGCCGACGAGAGCGACGCCTTCGAACTGCTCACCGCGCTCAGGGTCTAGGAGGAACAGGAACCCCATGTCCGAGAAGGTCACACTGCGCGGGCTGCGGCGCATGAAGGACGAGGGACGCAAGATCGCCGGCGTCGTCGCCTGGGACTACCAGATGGCCCGCATCGCGGACCGCGCCGGCGTCGACCTCGTCTCCGTCGGCGACACCGTGGGCGTCAACCTCTGGGGCCACGCCAATCCGTTCGAGGTCACGATGGACCAGATGGTCGTCGTGGCCCAGGCGGTACGGCGGGGCGTCCGGCGGGCCCTGGTCAGCGTCGACTTCCCGTTCGGCCCGCTCCAGGAGGGCACCGACAGCGCGGTGCGCGCCGCGATCCGTTTCGTCAAGGAGTCGGGCGCCGACCTGGTCAAGCTGGACGCGGCCGCCGACTTCCCCGAGGCCGTCGAGGCGATCACCCGCGCGGGCATCCCGGTGTTCGCGCAGTTCGGGATCACCCCGCAGACGGCGCTGCGCTACGGCGTGGAGTACAACGCCGTGCCCACCGCCGCCGACCAGGTGCCGGTGGAGATGCGGGACGCCATGGTCGCCGAGGCCAAGCGTCTGGAGGAGGCCGGCGCCGCGCTGCTGAACTTCACCAACTCCGGTCCGGTGGTGGGTGCGGCCGTCGCCGCGGCGGTCTCCGTCCCGGTGGTCGGCGGCTTCGGCGGCGGCCCCTGGCTGGACGGCCGGATGCGCATGGCCCACGCGGCCATCGGCTACGCGGCGAGCGCGATCGACAACCCGCCGGACACCTACGCCAACGTCGCCCGCACCACCCTCGACGCCCTCACGGCGTACACCGAGGACGTCCGGGCGGCCCGCCAGATAGCCGGCGGCGTCCCGGTCCCTCCCACGCCCTGACCCCGGGCCGGCCCCGGCCCGGTCCCGCCCGTCGTACCGCGCGCCCGCGCGCGCCACCGTGACAGAGAAAGGGGTACGCATCGTGCCCACCGCCGTCGTCGACGGAATCCCGACCCGGTACGAGGTCGCCGGGTCGGGTCCGCCGCTGCTGATGTTCTCGCCCGGCGGGTTCGACTCCAGCCTGGAGAGCTGGCGGACGGTGGGCGTCTACCGGCGTCTGCGCCTGCTGGACCACCTCACCCGGCACTTCACCTGCGTCACCTTCGACCGGCGCGAGTCCGGCCGGTCCGGGGGGCGCCTGGAGCGGATCTCCTGGGCGGACTACGTCCGGCAGGGCGTCGGACTGCTCGACCACCTCGGCATGGAGCGCGCCCATCTGATGGGCGGCTGCGTCGGCTGCTCCACGGTGGCCGCCATGGCCGTCGCCCACCCCGAGCGGGTGCTGAGCATGGTCCTGTACTCGCCCGCGGGCGGCGTCCGCTACCGGGTGAAGCAGCACGAACGGTTCCGCCACCACCTGGTGTACGCCGACGAGCACGGCCTCGGGCAGGTCGTCGAGCTCGCCCGCGGCACCGACGCCGGCTTCACCAAGGACCCCCGCGTCGGACCCTGGGCCCCGCTCCTGCGCACGGACGCCGATTTCGCCGACGCCTACGCCCGCACCGACCCCGACCGCTACCGCGCCCTGGTCACCGGCACGGCACGCCTGCTGTTCGACCGGGACACGGTGCCGGGTCCCGAACCGGAGGACCTGCTCGCTCTCGACGTACCCGCGCTGATCGTGCCCGGACAGGACACCTCGCACGCCCCGTCGGCCGCGCGCTACCTCCAGGAGTGCCTGCCGCGCACCGAGTACTGGGACGTACCGGTGGCCGAGCAGACGGAGGAGACCGCTCCGGCGAGGATCCTCGACTTCCTCACCCGGGCGGTGTGACGGCCGGGAGAGACGGGGACATGACGCGGGGCGCGGCCGTGAGGGGAGACACGGCCGCGCCCCTGCTTTCCTTACGGGAGCGGCCCCCCGCGGGGTTCACGCCCGTGCCGCGTTCCGCTCCAACTCCTCGATCTGGCGCAGCCGCCGGGCGTGCACCCCGCCCTTGAACGGAGTGGTGAGCCAGGTCCCGAGGATCTCCTCGGCCCGCTCGGGCGCGAGCACCTTCGCCGCCAGCACGAGCACGTTGGAGTCGTTGTTGCCCCGGGAGATCTCCGTGCTCCAGACGTCGTGGCAGAGCCCGGCGCGGATGCCGGGCACCTTGTTGCAGGCGATGGTCTCGCCGAGTCCGCTGCCGCCGAGCACGATCCCCCGGTCGGCCGTCCCCCCGACCACCCGCCGGCACACGTCCGCGCACAGCGGCGGGTAGTCGACCGTCTCGTCGGTGTGGGCGCCCAGGTCCTCCACGGTGTGCCCGCGCTCGGTCAGCCAGCCGGTGAGCCGGGCCTTGAGGGCGAAGCCGTTGTGGTCGGCGGCGATGACGATGCGCATACGGGCTCCTTCGGTCGGGTCGGGGCGCGTCAGGCGGTGAGCGAGCGGGTGGCCGGGGCGAACAACTCGTCCACGGACGGCGCCCGTTCGACGATCCGCTGGTCGACGGCGTGCCGCAGCAGCCGTTCCAGGACGGCACGGTTCGGCTCGATGCCGTACGGCAGCGGATCGGCGCCCGTGACCTCCATGACCCGCCGGTACATCTCGTCGGTGGCGGTGGGGTTCTCGATGCTCCCGGCGCGCAGCCGGTCCACGTACAGCTGCTTGGCGCGGGCGAAGGCGTCGAACACGTCGGCCGCCAGCTCGGGCCGCTCGTCCAGGAGTTCGTCGCGGACCACGACGAGGTGGTTGATCGGGTAGAGGCCGCTGTCGCGCAGCGCGGCGAAGCCGGCGGCCACCGGGTCCGGGATCAGTGGGGCGAGCGCCGCGGACTTGGGCGGCGGCCCGATCGTCGCGGCCAGTTCGCCCGAGGCGACCATGTCCTCCAGCGACGCGCCGGGCGGCGCGGACTCGACGCCCGCGGGCGGCCGGAACGCGGCGACGTGCTCGTCGCCGGACAGCACCCAGGTGACCTTGCCGAGGTCGACGCCGTACTCCTCCTGGAGCACGGCGCGTGCCCAGACGCCCGTGGTCACCGTGTAGCCGCGGCTCACGCCCACCCGGCGTCCTTCGAGGTCCTTGGGCTCGCGCACGTCGGACGACGGGTCGTGGAAGACCGCGCCGTGGTGGAAGCCGCGCACCAGGAAGGCCGGTACGGCGGTGAACCGCACGCCGTGGGCCCTGGCGACCACGTAGGTGGTCAGGGCCATCTCGCTGACGTCGAACTCCAGCCCTCGCACCATGCGCCGGAACGCCTGGACGAGGACGGGCACTTCCTCGAACGCGAAGCGGAAGCCGTGGGGAGTCACCTCCCCGGTCTTCAGGGCCTCGTTGTCGCCCTGGGTGCGGGTCACTGTCCGGAGTCGAGGTATGACCATGCTCGAAAGGTAGCATGGTCAGTCCATAAGTCCATACACTGCGCTACGGCCGACTGACCCCAACGTGAGGAGACGACGTCATGGCGGAGCACGTGCTGGCGGCGGTGCGTACGGCACCCGGCCGGACCGAGCTGCGGGAGTTCCCGATGCCGGACATACCCGACGACGGAGCCCTGCTGAAGGTCGAGGTCGCCGGGATCTGCGGCACGGACGTGAAGATGTACGGCAAACCCCCCTTCGCCGATCCGGTGATCATGGGACACGAGAACGTCGGCGTCATCGCGAAGGCCGGCCGCACCTTCACCGAGCGCAAGGGCCTCGCCGAGGGTGACCGGATCTTCGTCGAGCACTACGTCGGCTGCTACCGCTGCGAGTGGTGCCACCGGGGCGAGTACCGCCACTGCGAGGCCACCGACTGGCGCACCAACCCCGACGCCCGGCGCTACGGCTACACCTCGGCGGAGAACCCGTACCACCTGTGGGGCGGCTTCGCGCAGTACCTCTACCTCCCCTGGAACTCCGTGACCCACCGGGTGCCCGACGGCGTCTCGGCCGAACTCGCCGGCCTGGTCACCCCGTTGTCGAACGGCATCGAGTGGGCGCTGGTCACGGCCGGGGTCGGCTACGCCTCCACGGTCCTGATCCAGGGCCCCGGACAGCAGGGCCTGTCCCAGGTCGTCGCCTGCAAGCAGGCCGGCGCCTCCCTGATCATCGTCACCGGCACCACCAAGGACGCCGCCCGGCTGTCCCTGGCGAAGGAACTGGGCGCCGACCACGTCGTCGACGTGACCCAGGAGGACGCCCTCACCCGCGTCCTGGACCTCACCGGCGGACGCGGCGTGGACGTCGTCCTCGACTGCACGGCCGGCGCCGGGACCGCACCGGTGCTGCTCGGCATCGACGCCCTCAAGCGACGCGAGGGCACCATGGTCGTCCAGGGCGAACTCGCCGCCTTCCCCGACTTCCCGCTGAAGAAGCTCACCGAGAAGTCCATCGCCCTCAAGAGCGCCCGCGGCCACAGCTACCGCGCCTGCGAACTCGCCCTCGAACAGCTCGCGTCGGGCCGCTTCCCGCTGGAGAAGCTCAGCACCCACAGCTTCCCGCTCGCCGAGGCCGACCGTGCCATCCGCACCGTCGGCGGCGAGAGCGGCGAGGACGCCGTCCACGTCTCCCTGCTGCCCTGGGCGGCGGCATGAGCATCGTCGTCCGCAACCCCCGCCGCGCCGACCGCGCGCTCGTCGACGGCCTCGCCGCGTTCGGCGTCGCCACCGTCCACGAGGCCCAGGGCCGCACCGGGCTCGTCGACCCCGCGCTGCGCCCCGTCTGGTCCGGCGCCCGCATCGCCGGCACCGCCGTCACCGTGAGCGTGCCGCCCGGCGACAACTGGATGCTGCACGTCGCCGTCGAGCAGTGCCGCGACGGGGACGTCCTCGTGGTCGCCCCCACCTCCCCGTCCGAGGCCGGGTACTTCGGCGACCTGATCGCCACCGCCGTCGCCGCGCGCGGTGTGCGCGGATTGATCATCGACGCCGGCTGCCGCGACGTCGCCGACCTGCGCCGCATGGGCTTCCCCGTGTGGGCGCGGCACATCAGCGCCTTCGGCACCGTCAAGGAGACGCTGGGCGACGTCAACGTGCCCCTCGTGTGCGGCGGTCAGCACGTCGTCCCGGGCGACGTGATCGTGGCCGACGACGACGGCGCCGTGGTCGTGCCGCGCGCCGACGCCGCCACGGTGCTCGCCGCGGCCCGCGCCCGCGAGGAGAAGGAGGCCGCGAGCCGCAAGCGCTACGCGAGCGGCGAACTCAGCCTCGACGTCAACACGATGCGCGAGCGCCTCGCACGCAAGGGGCTCACCTACGTCGACCAGGAGCCGGCCGATGATCATTGACATCCACGGCCACTACACCACCACCCCGCCCCCGCACCAGGCGTACCGGGACGCCCAGTTGGCCCGTCTGACGGACCCCTCGAAGCCGGCGCCGCCGCCCGCGGACATCGGTGACGACGCGATCCGCGAGAGCGTCGAGAACAACCAGCTCAAGCTGTTGCGCGAGCGCGGCGGCGACCTGATGCTCTTCTCCCCGAAGGCGTCCGGCATGGAGCACCACGTGCCCGACCCCGCCACCGCCCGCGACTGGGCCCGCGCGAGCAACGACCTCGTGCACCGCGTCGTCGGACTGTTCCCCGAGCACTTCGCCGCGGTCTGCCAGCTCCCGCAGACCCCGGGCGGGTCCCTGGACGACAGCGTCGCCGAACTGCGCCGCTGCGTGGGGGAGCTGGGCTTCGTCGGCTGCAACCTCAACCCGGACCCCTCGGGCGGCCACTGGACCTCGCCGCCGCTGACCGACCCGTACTGGTTCCCGCTGTACGAGGCGATGACCGAGCTGGACGTCCCGGCCATGGTGCACGTCTCGACGTCCTGCAACCCGAACTTCCACACCCTCGGCGCCCACTACCTCAACGCCGACACCTCGGTGTTCATGCAGTTCGTCCAGTCCGACCTCTTCGACCGCTTCCCGGACCTGCGCCTCGTGATCCCGCACGGCGGCGGCGCCGTCCCCTACCACTGGGGCCGCTACCGGGGCCTCGCCGTGCGCATGGGCCGCCCCGACCCGGGCCGGCTCCTCGGGCGCAACGTCTTCTTCGACACTTGTGTGTACCACCAGCCCGGCATCGACCTGCTCCACCGGGTCGCCGGCGCCGACACCCTCCTGTTCGCCTCCGAGATGCTGGGTGCCGTCCGCGGCGTGGACCCGGACACCGGCATCGCCTGGGACGACACCAAGCAGTACCTCGACCGGGCCGGACTCACCGACACGGAGCGGCAGAAGGTCTTCGAGGCCAACGCCCGCCGTGTCTACCCCCGTCTGGACGCCCGGCTGACCGCGGAAGGCAGGTAGCCCATGGCCCGACTGCACCTCACGTTCGCCTGCGGCGACTACGACCGCACCCGCGCCCTCGCGGAGGAGACCGTCCGCCCCGACGGCATCGACCTCACCTATCTGCGGCTGCCCGTCGAGGAGACCTTCTTCCGGATGATGCGCCACCAGGAGTTCGAGGTGGCGGAGATGTCGCTGTCCTCGTACGTCCTGTCGCTGCGCGCCGATCCCGCGCCCTTCGTGGCGCTGCCCGTGTTCACCTCGCGCATGTTCCGGCACGGCTCGCTCTACTGCCACGCCGACTCCGGGATCACGAGGCCCGAGGACCTGCGCGGCAAACGGATCGGCACCCCCGAGTTCCAGCTCACCGCGTGCGTGTGGATGCGCGGCATCCTCGCCGACCGGCACGACGTGCCCGTGGACTCCGTCAGTTACCTCACCGGCGGGCAGGAGACCCCCGGGCGGATCGAGAAGGCGGGCGTCGACCTGCCCGGCCTGAGCGTCACCCGCATCCCGGAGGACCGCACCCTCGCCGAGATGCTGGCCGAGGGCGAGATCGACGCCCTGTGCACCCCCCGGGTGCCCAGCCCGTTCGCCGCCGGCGACCCGCGGGTGCGCCGGGTGTTCCCGGACGTCGTGGCCGCCGAGAAGGAGTACTACGCGGCGACCGGCATCTTCCCGATGATGCACGTCGTGGTGATCCGCCGGGACGTCTACGACCGCCACCCCTGGGTCGCGCAGTCCCTCTACAAGGCCCTGGTCACCGCCCGGGACCTCGCCTACGACAACCTGTACGACACCTCGGCCCTGCGCTTCATGCTGCCCTGGCTCACCCCCCAGCTGGAGGAGGCCCGCGCCCTGCTGGGCCGCGACTACTGGTCCTACGGCGTCGAGGGCAACCGCGACGCGCTCACCACGTTCCTGCGCTACCACCACGAACAGGGCCTGTCCGGGAAGCTGCGGCAGCCCGAGGAACTGTTCGCGCCCGAGTCCCTGGAGTCGGCCGTCATCTGACGGTGCCCCGATGTGCCGGTGGCCCGGTGGACGATCGTCCACCGGGCCACCGGCACATCGGCGGGCCCGTACGTCAGCCGGAGGTCACCGCGTTCGGGCGGGCGGCCAGCAGGGACTTCAGCGGGACGGCGGGATCGGCGGCCGCGTCGGCCGGGAGGTCCGCCCCGTCGGTGAGGGCCTTGCGCACGGCCATGTAGTCGGCGGGGCTGTTCACGGCGTCGACCGCCAGCAGCCGTCCCTCGCGGTAGTAGAGGACGGAGAACCGCTCGCCGTCCGGGTCGCCGCGCAGCACATGGGTGTCGTAGCCGGTGGACAGGCCCGCGATCTGGAGCTTCAGATCGCCCTGGAAGGACCAGAACCAGGGCACGGCCGGTGCCGGTGCCGCCCTGCCGAGCAGGGCCGCCGCGGCGGCCGCGGCCTGGGCGACGGCGTTCTGCACGGACTCCAGCCGCACCCGCCCGAGCCCGGTCAGCGGATGCGGCTGGACGGTGCAGTCCCCGGCGGCGGTGACATGGGGATTGCTGGTGCGGGCCCGCGCGTCGACGACGATCCCGCCCTCGCACACGAGCCCGAGCTGTTCGGCGAGTTCGGTCCGCGGGACCACGCCGACGCCGACCAGGACGAGGTCGGCGGGCAGCGACGTGCCGTCGGCGAGCCGTACCGCCGTGACCCGGCCGCCCCGGCCGTCGAAGCCGGCGACGGCGGCCGACAGCAGCACGGTGGTGCCCCGGCGGCGGTGGGCCTGCCGGTAGAACTCGGAGACGACCGGCGCGACGGCCCGGGCGATGAGCCGGTCGGCCGCCTCCACCACGGTGACGTCCTTGCCGAGCGCGCGGGCGACCGCGGCGGCCTCCAGACCGATGAAACCGCCGCCCACCACCACGACCCGCGAGGCGGCACCGAGGCGGACCCGCAGGTCGAGGGCGTCGTCGCGGTCGCGCAGATAGCAGACGCCGTCCAGGTCGGCGCCTGGCACGGACAGCCGCCGGGCGCCCGCGCCGACGGTGAGCGCGAGGCGGTCGAACGGCAGCGCGCGCCCCGAGGCGGTCACCGCGGTGCCCTTTCCCGTTGCGGGGGAGAGCGACACGCCGGTGACACGCTCCCCGCTGACGAGGTCGATCCCCGCGTCGGCGTAGTAGGAGGGAGCGCGGAAGGCCAGGGAGTCGACGTCCGCCTCTCCGGCGAGGAACTCCTTGGACAGGGGAGGCCGCTGATACGGCGGATGGCTCTCCTCGCCCACCAGCGTGATCGGTTCCGTGTCCCCCAACTGTCGCAGGGAGACGGCCAGTTGGAGTCCGGCCTGGCTGGCGCCGACGATGAGCGTTCCGCTCGTCATGACGTGGCCCCTCTCGACCCTCATTAATGTCAGACCATTATACCAAAGCTCGGGGACGGTAATCGGTCACCTCGTGGCGCCGCCCCTTCCCGTGAAGTGTCGACACTTCTTGTGATCGGGTGCCCTGGAACTCGGCAGACTCATGGCTGTAACCATCTAGACATGACCGGAGGGCGCTGCTTGAATCCGAGTGTCGACACTTCGCGTCGACGGCGCTGATCGATCTCCGTTCCGGAGGAGGTATCCGTGCAACAACCACGACGAAAACTGGTCGTCGAAGACCTCAGGCTCGGCCACTGGTCACGCCGTTCCGGCTCGTTCTCGCTCGCCTGCGACGGGCTGGGCTTCGAGGTCGCGGAGAACGAGTTCGTGGCCATCGTCGGCCCCAGCGGCTGCGGCAAGACCACGTTCCTCACCGCGCTCGCCGGACTCACCCCGGTCGCCGGCGGGCGGCTGGAACTCAACGGCGAGCAGATCCAGGGCCCCGCGCCCGACCGCTCCCTCGTCTTCCAGCACGCCTCGCTGTTCCCCTGGCGCAATGTGAACGCCAACATCGCGTTCGGCCTCAAGGCCCAGAAACGCCTCGACGACAAGGGCCGCGCCCGGGTCGCCGAACTCATCGAGCTCGTCGGCCTCGCGGGCAAGGAGGACAAGTACCCCCGCGAGCTGTCCGGCGGCATGAGCCAGCGGGTCAACCTCGCCCGCGCCCTCGCCACCGACCCCGACCTGCTCCTCCTCGACGAGCCGTTCTCCGCGCTCGACGCGCAGACCCGCGAGCTGATGCAGGACGAACTGACCCGCATCTGGCAGGCCGACGGTGCCGGCACCGGGAAGACCGCCGTCTTCGTCACCCACGACGTGCCGGAGGCCGTCTTCCTCGCGGACCGCGTCGTCGTCTTCTCCAGCGGCCCCGCCCACCTGGTCGAGGTCGTCGACGTCGACCTGCCGCGCCCCCGGCGCTCGGAGATCAAGCGGACGCCCGAGTTCCAGGCGATCCACGACTACATCCTCCAGCTGGTGATGAGCCAGACCCAGAACGGCCGAAGGGCGATGGACCATGACAGCGACGCAACTGTCGTCGGATAGCCTCCGCACCCGCTCCGCCGCGGGCCCCGCCGTGCGCCGCGCGCTCGGCGGCCGCCACCTCAACCTGGTCCTCGGCGTCGTCGGCCTCGCCGTGGTCCTCGCCGCCTGGCAGGTCTGCGCCGCCACCGGCATCGTCGACGAGAACTTCAGCAGCTCCCCGGCCGGCGCGTTCACCGCCCTGATCGACTCCATCCGCACCGGAGGCGTCTGGGACCCGCTGGGCTCCACCCTGGAGATCGTCGCCTGGGGCATGCTCATCTCGATCGTCGTCGGCATCCCCGCCGGCCTGCTGATCGGCCGCAACAAGGTCCTCTACGGCCTGACCGACCCGCTCATCAGCATCATGTACTCGGTTCCCTACGTCGTCTTCCTGCCGATGCTCATCTTCTGGTTCGGCATCGACACCAACGCCCGCATCGTCATCGTCGTGTGGAGCGCCCTGTTCCCGCTGCTCATCAACGTCATCGCCGGCGCCCGCAACCTGGAGACCAGCCACATGCAGGTGGCCCGCGTCTTCTGCGCCTCCCGGCTGACCACCCTGCGCTCCGTGGCCTTCCCCGCGACCCTCCCGTACATCCTCGCCGGCATCCGGCAGGCCGTCGGCCGCGCCCTGATCGGCGCCATCGTCGCCGAACTCTTCATGGGCTCCGCCGGCCTCGGCTACCAGGTCCAGCTCCAGACCTCCAACTTCGAGATGGACGACGCCATGGCGTCGATCGCGGTCATCGCCGTCGTCGCCATCGTGCTCTCCCGAGGTGTCGGCTGGCTCGAACGCCGCTTCACCTTCTGGTCGGGCACGGACTGAACGGACTGAGGGGACGACACCGCCCATGCGCATCGCCACACCGCTGTCCGCCGCCGTGGGAGCCGCGCTGATCCTGGCCGCCTCGGGCTGCGCCGTGACACCCACGGCGTCCGTCCAGAGATCCAGCATGAAGATGACCGTCGGCTACACCGCCATCGGCGCCGCCTACTCCGACCTCTACATCTGCCAGGACCGGGGGATCTTCAAGAAGAACGGCCTCGACGTCAAGCTCACCCTGCTCAACAGCTCCTCCCAGCTCGTCGCCGCCCTCGTCAGCAACAGCGTCCAGGTCGGCGTCGGCGCCACCACCTCGACGGCCGCCGGAGCCATGAACCTCAAGGGCGTCGACCTGCGCTACATCGCCCTCCCCATCAACCGCTACTACCTGGAGATGTGGGGCAAGAAGTCCGTCCGGCCCGGCGACGGGATCAAGGGCCTCAAGATCGGCCTCAGTTCGCCCGGCTCCCTCGGCGACGCCGCCGTCGACTCCCTGATCCGGCACAACGGCTGGAAGGAGGACGACGTCCACAAGGTCTTCCTCAAGAGCACCCCCGCCGAGGTCTCGGCGCTGGAGAACGGCGCGGTCGACGCGATCGTCACCCAGCCGCCCACGGGCACCAAGACCCGCGAGAAGGGCTTCAAGAAGGTCATGGACTTCACGGACCTGCCCGCCGCCGCGAACGCCTACACCGTCAAGTCCGACTACCTCGGCGTCAACCACAAGGCCGTGACCGCCTTCGTCAAGTCCGAGACCGAATGCCTCGCCCTGCTCCACAACGACAAGGCCGCCGCCATCAAGAGCATCGTCAAGCACAGCGGCGTCAGCAGCCCGGCCCTGGCCGAGTACTCGTACGACTTCTTCGACCCGCTGTGGGCGAAGACCCCCCGTGTCGACCCCGCCCTGGTCCACGACGCGTTCGCCGCGACCGTCGCCAAGGGCGTCGGGACCATGCCGAAGGACACCGGGGTCTTCATCGACAACTCCTACGTGGACGGCCTGCAGAAGTCCGGCTTCATCTCCTCGCTCTACCGGTGAGGCCACCGCGCGCCGCACACCGGCGCCCCGACAGAAGGAGGCGAGTGACATGACGTCGCTCGACGACATCAACGACCTCCGGGGCTGGCTGGAGCTCGCCGACAAGCTCGGCGAGGTCAGAAGGATCTCCGGCGCCCACTGGGACAAGGAGATCGGAGCCGCCTCCGAGGTCAACTACAAACGCCCCTCGCCCCCGGCGCTGCTCTTCGACGACATCGTGGACCACCGGCCCGGACAGCGCGTCCTGACCGCGTCCATGGCCAACGCCCGCCGTCTCGGCATGACCCTGCGCCTCGGCACCGACCTCGACGACCGCGCCCTGGTCGAGGCCCTGCGCAGCAAGCCGGGGGAGTGGGCCGAGAACGCCTCCCGCCACCCGGTGCGCGAGGTGGACACCGGGCCGGTGTGCGAGAACGTCGTGCGCGACGACGACGTGAACCTCCTCGACTTCCCCGTCCCGAAGTGGCACGAGGGCGACGGCGGCCGGTACATCGGCACCGGCTGCGCCGTCTTCACCACCGACCCCGACACCGGTGTCCTCAACGCTGGCGCCTACCGCATGCAGGTCCAGAACGACGGCCGCGCCGCCAGCGTCAACATCGAGGCCGGCAAGCACGGCGCCGCCCACGTCCGCGCCTGGTTCGCCCGCGAGGGCCGCGCCCCCGTCACCGTCTCGCTCGGACACGACCCGCTGCTCCTCGTCGTCGCTGGCACCGAGGTCCCCGGCGGGATCTCCGAACTGGAGTACGCGGGAGCGGTGCTCGGCCGCCCCGTCGACGTCGTGCGCGGCGAACTGACCGGACTGCCCGTCCCGGCCACGTCCGAACTCGCCGTCGAGGGCTGGCTCTACCCAGACCGGCGCGAGCAGGAGGGCCCGTTCGGCGAGTGGACCGGCTACTACAGCGGCGGCACCGAGGCCGTCCTCACCCTCGACGTCCGGCGCGTCTACCACCGCGACGACCCCATCCAGCTCGGCGCCCCGCCCGGCAAGCCCCCGCACGACTACTCGTACATGCGCAGCGTCATGAAGTCCGCGATGATCCAGGACGCCCTGGTGCGCACCGGACTGCCCGGCGTCGCGGGCGTCTGGGCCCACGAGGCGGGCGGCGGACGCCAGTTGCTCGCCGTCGCGATCGACCAGCAGTACGCAGGCCACGCCCGCCAGGCCGGCTACCTCGCCGCCCAGCTGCCCGCCGCCGCCTACATGAACAAGTTCGTGGTCGTCGTGGACGCCGACGTCGACCCGCGCAGCCTGAACGACGTCGTCTGGGCC
The DNA here is from genome assembly GCF_040638185.1 of Streptomyces sp. NPDC026672. NCBI lineage: Bacteria > Bacillati > Actinomycetota > Actinomycetes > Kitasatosporales > Streptomycetaceae > Streptomyces > Streptomyces sp. NPDC026672. Next base: position 11,278 of record NZ_JBEZXS010000032.1, on the reverse strand, counting down.
ATGTGCACCCGCACCGACCCGGCCGACGACATCGAGACCATGCGGCAGACCTGGGGCAGCCGCGTCGACCCGCTGCGCTCCCAGGGCGCCCCGCCCTTCAACACCCGCGCCGTCATCGATGCCTGCCGGCCCTGGACCCGCCTCGACTCCTTCCCCAAGGTCGCCGAGGCGAGCCGCGACCTGCTCGACCAGGTCACCCGGCGCTGGCCCGACGTCCTGGGCGGCGCATGGTGACGGCGGAAACAGCACCCCCCACGCCCGCCTCCGGCACCCGCCCCGCCGTCCCCCGCATACCGGCCGGGGAGACGGCCAGGCGGCTCGAACTCGGCCGCACCTTCGGCCGCGGCACCACCGTGCCCAGCATCGCCGACGAGATCGCCCTCGCCGTCGCCACCGAGATCATCGAGGGCCGGCTCTCCCCGGGAGACGACCTCAACTCCGTGGAACTCGCCCGCTCCTTCAACAGCAGCAGGACCCCCGTGCGCGAGGCCCTGCTCGTCCTCGAACGGGAGGGCTTCGTCGAGATCACCGCCCGGCGCAGGCCCCGCGTCGCCCGGCTGCTGCTGCGCGAGGTCCGCGAGCTGTACAACCTGCGCGCCGAGCTGTACGCCCTGGTCAGCCGGGCCGTCGTACAGAAGGCGACCGAGGCCGACCTGGAGACCCTGCGCGCCCACCAGCGTGCCCTGGAGGCCGCCGCCGCGGACGACGACGTCGACCGCTACTTCTGGATCAACGTGCAGTTCCGCAACACCGAGGCCGACATCGCCCGCGACGCCACCCTGCGCCGCGTGCTCGACTCGCTGGGGCTGCGCGCCCTGCAACTGCGCCACCTCAGCCTCGCCCAGCCCGGCCGGCTCGGCCCGTCCGTGCGCGACCACGCCCGCCTGCTCCAGGCGTACGAGGACCGGGACCCCGAACTCGCCTCCGCGCTCACCCAGTCCCTGGTGCGCGCCGGCTACGGGGCGATCGAACGCTCGGGCTGGACCGGAGAAGAACCGTGACCGACATCCGTACCCCCCGCACCCCCCGTGACACCCCGACCGCACCACCCGAGGCAAGGAAGGCCATGGCCGTACCGCTGCGATTCCGGCTCAACCAGGAGGACGTGGAGATCCACGTCCAGGACCCGACCGCGCCCCTGCTCGACGTGCTCCGCCACGACCTGGGCCTGACCGGCACCAAGTCCGGCTGCGCCATCGGTTACTGCGGGGCCTGCACGGTCGTCGTCGACGGTGAGGCCGTACCGTCGTGCATCCAGATGGCCGGCCTCGTCGAGGGCCGTGACGTGCGCACCGTCGAGGGGCTCGGCGGACCCGACGGCCTCGACCCCGTGCAGGACGCCTTCGTCAAGTGCTCGGGACTCCAGTGCGGGTTCTGCACCCCCGGTCACGTCATGGCCGTGCGCGCCCTGCTCGACGCGGACCCCGAGCCGGGCGAGGACCACATCCGCGAGACCGTCGACGGCAACTACTGCCGCTGCACCGGCTACGTCAAGATCCTCGACTCCGCCCGCGAGGCCGTCGCGCTGGACCGGGCGGCCCGCGCCGAAGGGGAGGCCCGCTGATGTCCACCGCCGAACTCCCCGTCACCGCCACCGAACTGGACCGGGCCGTCCTGCCGCCCCTCATCGGCAGCGCCGTCCAGCGCATCGACGCCGTCGAGAAGGTCACCGGACGCGCCGTGTACGCCGGCGACAACTGGGCGCCCCGCATGCTGCACGGCGCCGTCGTGCGCTCCCCGCACGCCGCGGCCCGCATCCTGCACGTCGACACCTCCCGCGCCGAACGGCTGCCCGGGGTGCACGCCGTCGTCACCGGCGCCGACACCGCCGGGGTGAAGTGGGGCGCCTTCCGCCCCGACCTCTACCCGCTCGCCGTCGACCACGTCCGCTACGTCGGCGACGAGGTCGCCGCGGTCGCCGCCCGCGACCCCGAGACCGCCCGCCGCGCCGCCGCGCTGATCCGCGTCGAGTACGAGGTGCTGCCCGCCGTCCTCTCCCTGGACGAGGCCCTCGCCGAGGGCGCGCCCCTGGTCCACGACGACGCGCCCGGCAACGTCGCCCACGAGTTCGGCTTCGACCGGGGCGGCGCCGACGCCTGGTTCGACCGCAGCGACGTGATCGTGGAGGGCACCTGGCAGAGCACCCGCCAGTGGCACGGCTCGATCGAGACCATCGGCTGCACCGCCGAGTGGTCCCAGGACCGGGTCAGCCTGTGGGTCAACACCCAGACCCCGTTCCTCGCCCGCCAGCGCTACGCCACCGCGCTCGGACTGCCGCTGCGCGCCGTCCGGGTCGTGCAGACCGAGATCGGCGGCGGCTTCGGCGGCAAGTCCGGCGACGACAACACCTCCGTGATCTGCGCCCTGCTCGCCCGCCGCGCCGGGCGGCCGGTGCAGCTGGTCAACACCCGCGAGGAGGAGTTCCTCGCCAGCCGCCCCCGCATCCCGATGCGGTACGCCGTGCGGCTCGGCTTCACCAAGGACGGACTGGTCACCGCCAAGGACATCGAGGTGATCGCCGACAACGGCGCCTACACCGGCAAGGCCCAGGCCGTGCTCGGCGCCGCCACCGTCCGCCACGACGCCCTGTTCAACTACCGCGCCGTACGCGCCCGTTCGCGGCTCGTCTACACCAACCTCGAACCCACCGGCGCCTTCCGCGGCTTCGGCAACCCGTCCGCGGACTGGGCCGTCGGGCAGGCGTGGGACCTGGCCGCCACGAAGCTCGGCATCGAGGTGCCGGACCTGTTCCTGCTCAACGCCGTCGAGTCCGGCAGCGTCTCCCCGCACAACCACCGCATCAACAGCTGCGAGCTGAAGCAGTGCATCAGCAAGGCGGCCAAGGCCATCGACTGGGAGGCCAAGCGCGCCGCCCGCACCCCCAACCGGGGCCTCGCGATGGGCGTCAGCGTGCACGTCTCCGGGCGGCGCAGCTTCGGCGACTACGACGGCAGCTCCGCGATCGTACGGCTCACCGAGGACGGCCGGGCCACGGTGATCGTCGGCGAGGGCGAGATCGGCACCGGCGCGCGCACCACGCTGGCGCAGATCGCCGCCGCCGAACTCGGGCTGCCCGTCGCGGACGTCTCCGTGACCCGCCCGGACACCGACCTCGCCACCCACGCCCTCGGCGCCCTCGCCAGCCGGGTCACCTATGTCGCCGGCAACGCGGTCAAGCGCGCCGCGGAGCAGGCGTGCCAGGGGCTGCTGGAGTCGGCGGCCCGGCAACTCGACCGCCCCGCGGCCCAGTTGTGGGTGGAGGACGGCACCGTGCACGCCCCCGCAGGGACCGACGGGCAGGGGCCGGTGAGCGCGCCGGTCGGCCGGATCGTCCGCGCCGAGCTGTACCGGCCGAACGGGCAGCCCATCGTCGGCATCGGCTCCTTCGACAACCCCTCCGAGTTCCCCGACGGGAACCGGTACGGCAACGAGTCCGGCGCGTACAACTTCGTCGCCGAGGCCGCCGAGGTGGAGGTCGACCCGGCGACCGGCGCGGTGACCGTGCTGGAACTGGCGGCGGTCGTCGACTGCGGGACCGTGCTCAACCCGCCGCTCGCCGAGGGGCAGGTCGAGGGCGCGATCGCCCAGGGCCTCGGGATGGCGCTGACGGAGCGCTTCGACTGGAAGGACGGGGCACCGACCCGCCCCAACTTCTCCGACTACAAACTCCCCACGGCGGGCGTCATGCCCACCCTGCACGTCGAGTTCGCCGACTCCTACGAACCCACCGGCCCGTTCGGCGCGAAGGGCGTCGGGGAGATCGCCCTAGACCCGGTCCCCTCGATCATCGCCAGCGCGGTGGCCGACGCGGTGGGCGTCCGCGTCCACGAACTCCCCATCACGGCGGAGAAGATCTACTGGGGCATGCGGCAGGAAGGCCAGACCCGATGACCACCCTCGAATCCGGGGCCCCGCCCGTCGACGCGGCGGCGCCCCCCGCGCTCCTCACCCCCCGCACCCTGGACGAGGCGCTGCGGATGCTGGCCGGCGGCGACGCCGTGCCCGTGGGGGGCGGGGTGGCGCACGCGCTGCGCCGGCACGACCGGCGCCCGCCCGCCGCGGCCCGGCTGGTTTCCGTCGCCGGACTGCCCGGCCTCGCCGACGTCACCGTGCACGCCGACCACGTCACCGTCGGCGCCGGCGTCCGCCTCGACGCCCTCGCCGCCGACGCACGGCTCGCCCGGCTCTGGCCCGTGGTGACCGACGCCGCCCGCTCCGTCGCCACCGGCCGCATCCGCCGCCTGGTCACCCTCGGCGGCAACATCGCGGCCCGCGACGCGGACCACGACCCGCCCGTCGCCCTCACCGCCGTCGGCGCCACGCTCGCCGTGCGCCACGCGGACGGCACCCGCACCCTCGCCCTCTCCGACCTCGGCCCGCTGCGGCCCGGCGAGCTGATCGAGCACGTCCGGCTCCCGCTGCCCACCGCCCGCACGGGCTCGGCGTACGAGAAGTTCCTGGTGCGCGGCGTCTGGGAGTACGCCTGCGTCAACGTCGCCGCCGTCGTCGCCCTCGACGGCGACGGCACCGTGGACCGGCTCGCGCTCGCCGTCGGCTCGGTGGCCGGCGGGCCCGTCGCCGTCGACCTCACCGGGCTGACAGGCGCCCGCCCCGACCGCCGCCTCGTCGAGGAGGCCGCCGACCGGGCCGCCGCGGGCACCACCCCGTACAGCGACGTCAAGGGCTCCGCCGCCTACAAGACCCGCATGATCGCCGAGTTCGCGCGCCGCGCCCTGACCACTGCGATCCACCGCGCCGAGACCGCCGAGGGAGAAGACCGATGACCGCCACCGCAGGCGACGGGGAGGCCCGCACCCGGGACGGCGTCCCCCTGTCGTACACCCTGCACCCGGCCCCCGCGGGAGCCCCCCGCATCGCCTTCGTGCACAGCCTCGCCCTCGACCGCTCCCTGTGGTCCGGGGTCACGGCGGCGCTCGCGGGGCGCGCCGAGATGGTGACCTACGACTGCCGCGGCCACGGCCGCTCGGGACGCCCCGGCGGCCCCTACACCACCGGCCAGTTCGCCGACGACCTCGCCGACCTCCTGGACCACCTCGGCTGGACGGACACCGCCGTCGCCGGCTGTTCCATGGGCGGCTGCGTCGCCCAGGCGTTCGCCGCCGCCCACCCCGCCCGCACCCGCGCCGCCCTGTTCGTCGACACCACCGCCTGGTACGGCCCCACCGCCCCCGAGGACTGGGCCGCCCGCGCCGCCGCCGCCCGCGAGAAGGGCCTCGACTCACTGATCCCCTTCCAGCTCACCCGCTGGTTCGGCGACGCCTTCCGCACCGCGCACCCCGAGCTGATGGCCCGGCTCACCGAGGTGTTCACCGCCAACGACCTCGACTGCTACGAGGCCACCTGCACCATGCTCGGCTGGAGCGACCTGCGCGACTCGGCGCCCTCGATCCCGCACCCGGCGGCCGTCCTGGTCGGCGAGGACGACGGCGCGACCCCGCCCGAGATGGCCCACACGCTCGCCCGGCTCGTCGGCGACGGCCCCGCCACCGTCGTGCCCGGCACCCGCCACCTCACCCCCCTGGAGAACCCCGGCGTCGTGGTCGAGGCGCTCACCGCGCTGCTCGACCGCGCGGCGGACGAGACGGTCGGAGACCTCGCATGAGCGCACCGCGCGTCGTCGACACCCACGCCCACCACGTCGGCGCCCACGCCGTCGAACGCATCAGGGAGGAGGGCGCCGCCCACCACGTCCGGCTCGTCACGAGCGACGCGGGCGGCAGGCCGGTCACCCGCGTCGAGGTCGCCGGCCGCCCCAGCGGACTGCCCCTCCTGCCCCAACTGTCGGACGTCGGGGCCCGGTTGGCCTGGATGGACAAGGCCGGTGTCGACGTGCAGCTCGTCGCCCCCTGGATGGACCTCGCCGGCTACGAGCTCGACCCCGACGACGGCCTGTGGCTGGCCCGGGTCCAGAACGACTCGGCGGCCGAACTCCGCGCCACCCACGACCGGTTCCTCACCGCCGCCGCCGTCCCGCTCCAGCACCCCGGCCACGCGGTCGCCGAACTGCGCCGCGCCGTCACCGAACTCGGCCACCACGCCGTGCAGATCGGCGCCCGGGTGGGCGAACTCGGCCTCGACGACCCCTCGTTGGACCCCTTCTGGGACACGGCCGAGGAACTGGACGTCCCCGTGATCGTCCACCCCGCCGAACTCGACGTGCCCGAGCGGCACCGTCGGCTGTTCCTGCACATCCTGGTCGGCAACCCGGCCGAGACCACCTTCGCCGCCGCCGCCCTGCTGCTCGGCGGCGTCCTCGAACGGCGCCCCGGCCTGCGGGTGCTGCTCGTGCACGGCGGCGGCTGCGTGCCGTACCAGATCGGCCGGCTGGAGCGCGGCTTCACGGCGGCGCCGCCGCAGTTCCGCGCCAAGGGCGCCCGCAGCCCCCGCGAACTGCTCGGCCAGCTCTTCCACGACACCGTCCTGCACGACGACGACGCGCTGCGCCACCTGCTGCGCTTCGCGGGCCCCGGACAGGTCCTGCTCGGCAGCGACTACCCCTTCCCGATGCGGACCGACGCCCCGGTGGAGACCCTGGACGCGCTCGGACTCGACGGCGGGGAACGCGACGCCCTGCTCGCCGCCGGGCGCTTCCTCGGCGCGGGCGCCGTCAGTCGGGCAACCCCGTCCAGCCCGACCGCTCCACCGCGGCCAGACCCCGGCGCACGATCGACCGCGTGAGCGCCGACGCCAGCTCGGCGTCCCGGTCGGTGTACGCCTGCATCAGCCGGCGGTGGTCGGCGAGCGAGGTCTCCAGCCGGCCCGGCAGCGACAGGCTCAGGTGCCGCAGCTGGAGGGTCCGGATCCCGACCGAGTCGAGCACACCCCGCACGATCTCGTTCGCCGCGATCCGGGCCTCGGTGTTGCGGAAGCCGACGTTGTGCCAGAAGTACGCGTCGAGGTCGCCCGTCGCGCCCGCCTCCTCCAACCGCGCCTGCGCGGACGCCAGTTCACCGAGCTGCGCGTCCGTGCAGCGCTCGACGATCCGCCGGCTCACCAGTCCGTACAGCTCACCGCGCAGCTCGTATATGTCCCGGACCTCCTCGATGCCCAGGCGCCGCACCCGCGGCCGCTTGCGGGCGACGATCTCCACCAGGCCCTCGCGCTCCAGCACGGCGAGGGCCTCGCGGACCGGCGTACGGCTGCTGCGGAAGCGGCGGGCCAGCTCGACGGAGTTCAGGTCGTCGCCCGGCTTCAGCCGGCCCTCGATGATCGCGGCACCGATCGAGACCAGGATCTCGTCGCCCACGCTCCCGAGGTCCGCGGTGCGCCCGAGCACCCGCAGGATCTCCCGCTCGCCTGCCGTCAGCTCACCGTGCTCGTGCGTCGGCCCCGCCGCCGCTGAGTCCACCGTCACTCCCGAGCACCGCCTCGCCGTCGCCCCGCGCGGGACCCCGTCGTGAAAGGCCCCCTCATGGATCACCAGCCAACCACACCCCGCACCCCGTGGGTCCTCGGCATGACCGGGGCGAGCGGCACACCGTACGCGGCGGCCGTGCTGCGCGGCCTGCTCGACGCCGGCGAGCCGGTGGACCTCGTGGTGAGCAGGGCCGCCCGGCTCACCCTGCTCGACGAGACCGGACTCACCTTCCGCGAGGCGCACTGGCGCACCGACCTCAAGGAGTTCATCGGCCGCGACGTCGGCGACACCCGGGTCTGGAAGGAGAACGACTTCACCGCCGGGCCCGCCAGCGGCAGTTACCCCACCCGGGGCATGATCGTCGTCCCCGCCACCACGGCCGTCGTCGCGGGCATCGCCACCGGCATGAGCAAGGACCTGATCCAGCGCGCCGCCGACGTCACCCTCAAGGAGTGCCGCCGGCTCGTCCTCGTGCCCCGCGAGGCACCGCTGCGCCGGGTCACCCTCCAGCAGCTCGCCGACCTGGCGGGCGAGGGCGCCGTGGTGGTCCCGGCCTCGCCCGGTTTCTACGCCGGCGCGCGCGACGTGCAGCAGCTCGTCGACTTCGTCGCGGGCAAGGTCCTCGACGTCGCCGGGGTGCCCCACACCCTCTACACCCGCTGGCGCGGACAGCTCGGCGCCGCGCGGGCCGAGGAGGCCGCCGGTGCGTGAGATCCTGCCGCGCCTGCGTGAACTCGTCGACGCGGGTACGCCGTTCGCCCTCGCCACCGTCGTCGGGGTGCGTGGCAGCGCGCCCCGGCAGCCGGGCGCCGCGCTCGCGGTGACCCCCGACGGGCGGGTGATCGGCAGCGTCTCCGGCGGCTGTGTCGAGGGCGCCGTGTACGAGGCGGCCACCGAGGCCCTGACAACGGGCGAGGCCCGGCTGCACACCTACGGCATCGCCGACGAGGACGCGTTCGCGGTCGGCCTGACCTGTGGCGGAACCCTGGAGATCCTGGTGCGCGCACACGACCCGCGCGACCCCGCGCTCACCCGGCTGCTCGATCTGACCGCCCGGGACGAGCCCGTCGCCGTCGCCACGGTGACCGGCGGCGCGGCCCCCCTCGGCGCCCGGCTGGTCGCCACGGCCGAGGGCGCCTACGGCACGCTCGGCCACGCCGGGCTCGACCGCACCGCCGCCGACGAGGCGCGCGGACTGCTCGCCTCGGGCACCACCGCGGTACGGCACGTGGGGGCCGGGGGACAGCGGCGCATGGACGAGGTCACCCTGTTCGTGCAGTCGTTCCGGCCGCCCGCCCGCATGCTCGTCTTCGGCGCCATCGACCACGCGGCGGCCACCGCCCGGATGGGCGCCTTCCTCGGCTACCGCGTGACCGTGTGCGACGCCCGCCCGGTGTTCGCCACGCCCGAACGCTTCCCCGGCGCCGACGAGGTGGTGTGCGCCTGGCCGCACGACTATCTCGCGGGCACGGGGGTGGACGAGCGCACCGTGGTGTGCGTGCTCACCCACGACCCCAAGTTCGACGTCCCGCTGCTGCTGGCCGCGCTGCGCACCCCCGCCGGGTACATCGGCGTCATGGGCAGCCGCCGCACCCACGAGGACCGCACACGCCGGCTGCGCGAGGCGGGCGCCGACGACGCCGGCCTCGCCCGGCTGAGGTCGCCCATCGGCCTGGACCTCGGCGCCCGCACCCCCGAGGAGACGGCCGTCTCCATCGCGGCGGAGATCGTCGCCGCCCGCTGGGACGGCACCGGCCGTCCGCTCTCCCGCGTCGGCGGCGACATCCACCGCGCCGCCCGCGCGAGCGGTCAGCCGATGGGCGCGGGCAGCGGCCGTACGTCGTAGGAGAGCCCGATGACGTCCCCGGTGGCGGGGTCGCCCAGCTCCACCCGCCACCCGTCCGCGAACGGGTCGACGCCCGGGGCCATCGGGATCGTCCCCGAGACCAGGACCGTCCCGGGCACGAGTCCGTCCCGGGCGCGCAGGACGTCCACCCAGTAGGCGGGAGCGAGGAGTTCGGCGAGCGTGCCGGACTGGATCTCGCTCTCCTCGCCTTCGTGCCGCACCCAGGCGCGCAGCGTCAGGTCGTCGATCCGCGACGCGACGTCCGCGAGCCGCCACGCCCGCCGGGCGAGTACGTCCGGGCCGGCGTTCTTGCTCCACGCCACCCCGTACACCTCCAGGTCCCGGTCGGTGTGGTCGCACGCGGCCGTCAGCAGCAGCTCCCCGTCACCGGCGACGACCAGGGCCCACTCGGCCTCGCCCGAGGTCCGCGGGTGCTGCGCCGGGACCTGCTCCGTCTGCTGCGCGAGATAGGGCGCCACGGGATACAGCGCCGGCGTCACGGAGGGCGCCGGCACACCCAGTTCCGCGAGTTCGGCGACGTGCGCGGCGACGTCGTCCTGGCGGCGCCCGGCGTACCCGGCGTTGAGGACCTGGACGACGTCCACCTCGCGTATCGATCCGTCGGGCAGTTCGAAGGTGAGCACGGCCATCGGGGCACTCCCATGATCACACGGCGTACAGGGACACGCGTTTCCCCGGCCGACTTTCCCCGGGGGGCTTGCGCATACGACCTGTATACAAGAAGTATGCCAAAAGGTCGACGTCCCCGACGCGAGGATGGGAACGCCGAAGCACCGGATGCCGACCGTCCGTCCCGTCCAAGGAGAGATCCCACCGTGCGCATCGCCCTGAGCCAGCTCACCAGCGGCCCCGACCCGGCGAAGAACCTCACGCTCGTCGAGGAGTGGACCCGTCGCGCCGCAGACGCGGGGGCCCGGGTCGTCGTCTTCCCCGAGGCGACCATGGCCTGCTTCGGCACGCCCCTCGCTCCGCTCGCCGAACCCCTCGACGGGCCGTGGGCCGACGGCGTCCGCGAGATCGCCCGCGCCACCGGTACGCTCGTCGTCGCGGGCATGTTCACCCCGGCCCCCGACGGCCGGGTGACCAACACCCTGCTCGCCACGGGCGCGGGCACCGAGACCTCGTACGACAAGATCCATCTGTACGACGCCTTCGGCTTCCGCGAGTCCGACACCGTCGCCCCCGGCTCCACCGTCGTCACGCTCGACGTGGACGGTGTCCGGCTCGGCCTCGCCACCTGCTACGACGTGCGCTTCCCCGAGCTGTTCCGGGCCCACGCCGACGCCGGCGCGCACGCCACCCTGCTGCCCGCGTCCTGGGGCGCGGGGCCGGGCAAGCTCGACCAGTGGGAACTCCTCGTCCGGGCCCGCGCGCTGGACGCCACCCTGTGGGTCGCCGCCGTCGACCAGGCCGATCCCGGCACCCCGCCGGGCCCGGCGCCCACCGGCATCGGGCACAGCGGGATCGCGGGCCCCGACGGCACGGTGCGCCACCGGGCGGGCGCCGGGCCCGAGCTGCTGGTGGCCGACCTCGACCCGGACGAGGTCGCCGCCGTGCGCGAGCGGACGTCCGTCCTCGCCAACCGCCGCCCGGAGGTGTGGAAGTGAGCAAGCCCGAGCTGGAGTTCCACGTCCCCGACGGTCCCTGGACCCCCACCGGGCCCGGCGTCGAGGAGCGCGTCCTCGCCGACGACCCGGAGGGCGGGAGCCGCACGGCGCTCGTGCGCTGGGCGCCGGGCACCGACACCGCCGCGCAGGGCGTGTCCCGGCACGACGTCTGGGAGGAGGTCTACCTGGTCGAGGGCTCGATGCACGACCTGACCCTCGACCGCACCTTCACCGCCGGCATGTACGCCTCCCGCCCCCCGGGCATGCCCCACGGCCCCTGGCGAACACAGAACGGCGTCACGATGCTGGTCTTCACCTATCCGGAACGGGACTAGGGCGTGTTTCGAAAGTAGCGCCGTCCGCCCGGAGGGCGGGGCCCGCGGCGTCTGGTGCGTGCAATCGCAAGGCGGAGGATCGCCCTCGTAC
>NZ_JBEZXS010000031.1:0-112869 GCF_040638185.1 Streptomyces sp. NPDC026672 | reverse complement strand
CCGCGGCGTCTGGTGCGTGCAATCGCAAGGCGGAGGATCGCCCTCGTACTGGATGTACTCGGGCGTTCCGACAACGCAGCGAGTGTGCGTGCCAGACGCCGCGGGCCAGGCGGGACTTTCGAAACACGCCCTAGCGGCCGTCGTAGCCGGCCGTGGGCATCGAGAGGCGGCGGTGGACGCTGGCCTTCATCTGGGCGTCGTAGCGGGGCTCCGCACAGCCGACCGTCTCGACGCGCACCCCGCGCCGCGCGCACTCCGCGGTGAACTCCTCGACCGACGACAGGGCGCTCTCCAGCACCCGCCGGCTCGGCGCGACGAACAGGTCCGCGCCCGGCCGCACCCCGTCCCACAGGATGCTGTGGTCCGCCCGCAGCCCCCGCACGAGCAGTTCACGCGCGACCACGTACCCGCGCTCCACGGCCCAGCGGGCGCACATCGCGTGCTGGCTGCGCGAGTCCACGAGGAAGGGATCGGCCTCCAGCTCCTCCAGCGGAGTCAGGCTCGCGATCGCCGTGACGCGCACCGGTCCCATGGCGTCCCCCCTCACCTCCGGGTTTCGCCGCCGACCCTACTCCTGCCCGTAGGCTTCGGGGGAGTCGCGCGAAGGGGGCAAAGAAGGTGCCGGTGGAGATCACGTGGTGGGGTCACGCCACCTGCACGCTGGAGGACTCGGGCGTGCGCGTCCTCACGGACCCCCTTTTCGCGCGCCGGCTCGCGCATCTGCGCCGCCGCCGGGGCGCCCCGCCCCCGCCCGAGGCGGCCCTCGCGGACGTCGTCCTCGTGTCCCATCTGCACGCCGATCACCTGCACGTCCCCTCGCTGACCCGGCTCGCCCCGGGCACCCTCCTGCTCGTGCCGCGGGGGGCGCCGCGGGCGGTGCCGGGGCTGCGCCGGCTCTCCCACCTGCGGATCACCGAGGTGGCGCCGGGCGACGAGACGCCGGTGGGCGACCTGGTCGTGCGGGCGGTGCCCGCGCTGCACGACGGACGGCGGCTGCCGGTCGGCCCGCGCCGCTCCCCCGCCCTGGGGTACGTCGTGGAGGGCGAGGCGCGTACGTACTTCGCCGGGGACACCGGGCTGTACACGTCGATGACCGCGGAGGTCGGCCCGGTGGACGTGGCGCTGCTGCCGGTCGGCGGCTGGGGACCGTACCTCGGCCCGGAGCACCTGGACGCCGGGCGGGCGGCGCACGCCCTCGCCGCCCTTGCGCCCCGCAGCGCGGTGCCGGTCCACTACGGGACGTACTGGCCGATCGGGATGGACGCCGTGCGCCCCCATGAGTTCCATGCGCCGGGCGACGAGTTCGTGCGCCTGGCGGCCGAGCTGGCCCCGGGGGTGGCGGTGCACAGGCTCGGGCACGGCGAGTGCGTGCGCCCGAAGGTCGCCCGGTGAGCTGGTTCACGGCGGCGACGACGTCCGTGCCGCCGGAGTCGACCCAGCAGGCGCTCGGCTATCCGTCGTTGTTCCTGCTGGTGCTGATCGGCGCGCTGGTGCCGGTGGTCCCGACGGGGGCGCTGGTGAGTTCGGCGGGCGTGGTCGCCTTCCACCAGACGGCGCCGTTCTCGATGGCGCTGGTCTTCGTGACGGCGTCGCTGGCCGCGTTCCTCGGGGACGCCGCGCTGTACTGGCTGGGGCGGCGCGGCATGCGGTCGAAGAACGGCTCGCGCTGGCTGGAGGCCATACGGTCGCGGGCGCCCGAGGAGCGGCTGACGCAGGCGCAGGACAAGCTGGCCGAGCACGGGGTGGCGGTGCTGGTGCTGTCGCGGCTGGTCCCGGCGGGCCGCATCCCGGTGATGCTGGCCTGTCTGATGGCGGACTGGCCGCTGCGCCGCTTCGCCCGCGGCAACCTCCCGGCGTGCCTGGCGTGGGCGGCGACGTACCAGCTGATCGGCATTCTGGGCGGGTCGCTGTTCAACGAGCCGTGGGAGGGCGTGGTCGCGGCCGTCGCGCTGACGCTCGCCATCAGCCTGGTGCCGGGCCTCTGGCGGCGCCTGCGGGGAGCCACGCCGGCGCACCGGTCGGGGTGAGACCGGTCCGGGTGGGGTGCGTGGGGTGCGGAGCCGCGCCTGTGCCCGGCTCCACGGTCCCCGCGCTCCCCGGTCCGTCCGTCGTCAGCGTTGGTGCCACTGTCGGCGTCGGTGCCGGTGTCGGCGGCTAGTCGAGCACCCGGGAACCGCCCACCGGCAGGTCCCACAGGTCGTCCCGGTCCAGTCCCGCCCGTTCCCAGGCGGCCCGCACCCTGGTCAGGGGTTCGAGGACGGGTTCGGCGGACAGCACGAAGGTGCCCCAGTGCATGGGCGCCATCCGGCGGGCGCCGAGGTCGAGATGGGCCCGGACGGCCTCCTCCGGGTCGCAGTGGACGTCGCTGAGCCACCAGCGCGGGTCGTACGCCCCGATCGGCAGCAGGGCCAGGTCGATGCCGGGGTGGCGGCGGCCGATGCGGGAGAACCAGTGGCCGTATCCGGAGTCGCCGGCGAAGTAGACGCGCGGGCCGTCGGGCGCGGTGAGCACCCAACCGCCCCACAGGCTGCGGCAGGTGTCCGCGAGGCCGCGCCTGGACCAGTGGTGGGCGGGCACGAAGTCGAAGCGGACGCCGGAGAGTTCGGCCGCCTCCCACCAGTCCAGCTCGGTGACGGTGGTGAACCGGCGCCGCCGGAACCAGCGTCCGAGCCCGGCGGGCACGAACACCGGGGTGTCGCGCGGGAGTAGGCGCAGGGTCGGTGCGTCGAGGTGGTCGTAGTGGTTGTGGCTGATGACGACCGCGTCGATACGCGGCAGGGTGTCCCACTCCATGCCCACGGGGGTGATGCGGGCGGGGGTGCCGATGATGCGGCGGGACCACACCGGGTCGGTCAGGACGGTCAGTTCGCCGATCCGCACGACCCAGCTGGCGTGTCCCGCCCAGCCGACGGAGAGGGTGCCGGTGGCGACGGGGGGCGGCGGCCCCGGTTCGAACGGGATGTGCGGTACGTCGGCCAGGCCCTCGGGCCGGGGACGTACGGAACCCTCGCGGGCGAAGCGGGCGAGGGCCTTGAGGCCGGGGAGGGGAGCGGTGAGCCGGTCGTGGAAGGCCCGCGGCCAGACCCGGAGTTCGCCCAGCGGGCGGGGTTCGGCGAGCGGCGGGGACGGGGGCGCGAGGGGGGTGGCGGCCGCGGTGGCGGCCTCCGTGGGCGTCGTGATCGTGGTGGGTGACCCGGACTGCGGCAGCTGCTGCGTCATCGAGGAGGCTCCCATCGCTGAGCGTCGTCGCGGAGATCGTCGAAGACCGACCTCAAGGAGGTCAACGCGCGTTGCACGTGTGGCAGTTCCAACGGCGAGGGTGACGTGAGGCATTCCGCGCGCTCGGTGTCGCCACCGGCCAGGAGAGGCCCGGTGGACAGCCGTACGCGCAGCGCCGCGAGATCGTCGCCGAAGCGATGGCCGCCGGGGGCGGGCATGCCGAGCCGGGCGGTGAGGAAGTCCTCCAACTCCTGTGCGTCGCCCACCCCGTGCGCGCCGAGCGGGCCGCGCAGTTCGCCGAGGTCGATGTAGACGTGACGGCCGGCCCGCGGCGGGCGGGCGAGGGCACCCGCGGCGACGGCGGCGGCGTGGACGGCGGCGGCCAGGCGCGCGTGCAGCCGTACGACGGCGGCGCGGCGGTCGGCGACCGGGCCGGGTTCGCCGAGGGCGTGGGCGGCGGCGGCCGCGACGGGAGCGGCGACGGTCGCGTCCAGCGCGGTGAGCACGTCGAGCACGCGCGCGTGCAGGGAGCCGCCCTCGGGGCCCTCGGGGAAGCGGGCGACGGCGGCGGGCCAGCCGGGCGGCAGCAGGGCACCGGCGAGGTCGGTGACGACGGTGACCCGGTCGGGCAGCATCTCGGCCGGGCTGAGCAGCACCGTGTCGTGCGGGGCGTGCAGGGTGTCGCGCCAGGTCTCGTCGCTGACCAGGTGCATCCCCTCGCCCTGGGCGGCCTCGACGGTCTCGTGCAGGGCCTCGGGCGGGGCGACGGTGGCGGTGGGGTCGTCGGCGACGGACAGGACGAGCAGCCGGGGGTCGCCGCCCTCGGCACGGACCCGGCGGACGGTCTCCAGCAGGGCGTACGGGTCCGGGACGCCGCCGCTCTCGGGCGGGGTCGCGACGTGGAAGACCGGCCGGCCGAGCAGCCGCGCGTACGGCGCCCACCAGGCGGCGCAGGGGCGGGGCACCAGGACGTCGCCGCCGAGCGCCGCGGTCAGCGCCAGCAGCAGGGAGGGGGCGCCGGGTCCGGCGGCGACACGGGTGGGCCCGGCGGGGAGACCGCGTCTGGCCCAGTAGCCGCGGGCGGCATCGAGGAGCGTGTCCCCGCCGCCCGCCGGTTCGGCGTCCTCGCGGTGGGCGGCACGGGCCAGGGTCTCGGCCAGTTCGGGCAGGACGGGCAGTCCGTCACCGGGGAGGGAGGGGCCGTAGCGGACGGGGCCGTGGCTCTCGGTCGGGCTCTCGGGATCCGTGCGCCGCATGTCCGCCTCCGTGCCGTGGGTGCCGCCGTGTCGTATGCCCGCTGTCACGTGCGCTACGACCGTCCCGTTCAGCCGTGCGTGTCGTAGGCGTCCTGGCGGCGGCACAGGCGGTGCACGGCGGCGGCGAGGGCGCCGAGGACGAGGGCGAGGCCGGCGACGAGCGCGACGGTGGAACCGCCGAGGGACCCGCCCTCGCCGGCGTCCACACCCAGCAGCTCCCCGGCGGGGCGCTCCGCGGTCGGCCGGTCGCCCGCGGGGCGGCAGCCGGCGCCGTCGGCGGCCGGGGCGCACTCCCGCCCGTCCTCGCAGGACGCTCCGCGGGGTTCGGCGCAGGCGGAGGAATCGGCACAGGGCTCGGCACCGGCGCAGGCGTGGCCGCCGGAACAGGTCTGCCCGTCGTCACACTTCTCGGCGGAGCCGGTGCCGGTGCCGGTGCCCAAGCCGGAGCCGTCACCGCCGGTACCGGTGCCGTGGCCATTGTCGGTGCCCGTACCGGAGCCGGTGCCGTGGCCATTGTCGGTGCCCGTACCGGAGCCGGTGCCGTCGCCCTCCTCGGTACCGTCGCCGGTTCCGGTGCCCCGGCCGTCGCCCGTACCGGTGCCGGTTTCGTCGCCGTCCTCGGTGCCGGTGTCGGTGCCCCAGCTCTCGCCGGTGTCGGTGTCGGTGTCGTCGTCGGTGCCGGGTGCGGTCCGTTCCTGTCCTGCGCAGGACCTGGTTCCGGCGCACTCCCGCGTGCCGCCGATCCCGCCCCCGTCCTGGCCGACCCCGCCGGTCGGGTCCTGTCGCGGCCTGCCGGTCGGGTCCTGCCCGACCCCGCCGGTCCCGGCGCCTCCCAGGTCACCGGCGCCTCCCAGGTCACCGAGATCGCCCAGGTCGCCCAGGTCGCTGAAGTCGCCGAGCGGGGTGTCGATGTCGAACCTCCGGCTCCCGGTGTCGCCGTCGCCCTCGGTCCCGTCCTCCCCCTCCTCGCCCACCGCGCGTTCTCGGGGGACCCGGAACGTGGTCTCCCAGGATGTCCCCGTCGTGCCGGGTGCGGCCGGGCAGGTGCCGGTGACCGTCCGGGTGCCGTCCCCGGTGCCCCCGTCGGGGGCGACGCGGGCGGTGCCGCGGTAGGCGGCTCCCGTCGCGCCGCCGGCGCCGGTCACCCGGCTCAGCCGGACGACGCCCCCCTCGAAGGCGGTCGAGGCGGCGTTGACGGACACCGGGGCGGTGTCGGCGGCGGACGCGCAGGTCACGGAGACGGTGACGCTGCCGCCCGGTGCGGCGGTGGCGGGTCTGACCCGGGCGGCGGGGTCCGCCGACGCGGCCGGAGCGGTGCCCACGACCGCGCCGGCCAGGGCGACTGCGAGAACGACACGGGCTGCGGTGCGACGCATGGCGGGCTCCTTGGGGCCGACGGCGGCGGGAGCACGGCACTCGTGCTCCCGCCACCCATCACAGCCCGCCCGCGCCGGACCCGCCCGCCGCCGGGGTCCATTGGCGCAACGCGTCCGGCCTATCGGGTGACGCGCGGCCCCGGGCCGCCCGTAGCGGCGCCGGGTCCCCGGCCGGGCCCGCGGAGCTCAGGTCGCCGGGACCCCCGGGCCGGTCTCCCCGCCGCAGCCGCGCTCCCGGGCGCCCTCCCGGGTGCGGGACGCCGCGACCAGGCGGCGGGGGTTGCGGCGGAGGTACTCGCCCTCCAGTTGGGCCATGCGTTCGTTGTGGGCGCGCAGGGCGTCGTTCGAACCGTAGAGCAGCGTGTCGTGGCGGGTGCGGTGGATCGTCTCCAGCTCCTTCATGAGCTGCTGGTCGTCCAGCCGGTCCGGGTCGACTCCGGTCATGGTCTGCCCCGCTCGTCGTAGGGGTTCCAGGGGACCTCGCGTCCTGAGCTCCACTGTACGAATCCCCGCACAAGAACGCCCCGCACGGCAGCGCCCCGAAGAGGCGGCACCGGTGCGTCACGGCCGACCCGGCGGAGCTACCGCGCCCGCTCCACCCGGCGCTCGTCCCACACCGGCTCGGGCGTCTCCCGTACCCGTCCGTCGGAGCCGAAGACGAGGAACCGGTCGAAGGCGCGGGCGAACCACCGGTCGTGGGTGACCGCGAGCACCGTGCCGTCGAACGCCTCGAGACCCTCCTGCAGCGCCTCGGCCGACTCCAGGTCGAGGTTGTCGGTCGGCTCGTCCAGGAGCAGCGCGGTGACGCCCTGGAGTTCGAGCAGCAGGATCTGGAACCGGGCCTGCTGTCCGCCGGAGAGCCGGTCGAAGGACTGCTCGGACTGCTGGGTCAGTTCGTAGCGGCGCAGCCGGGACATGGCCGCGCCCCGGTCCTGGGAGTGCTCCTGCCACAGGATGTCGAGGAGTGTGCGGCCCGCGAGTTCGGGGTGCGCGTGGGTCTGCGCGAAGTGTCCGGGCAGCACCCGCGCCCCGAGCTTCCACTGCCCGGTGTGCGCGACGTCGTCGCCCGCGAGCAGCCGCAGGAAGTGCGACTTGCCGGACCCGTTGGAGCCGAGGACGGCGACGCGTTCGCCGTAGAACACCTCCAGGTCGAAGGGTTTCATCAGTCCGGTCAGCTCGAGTCCCGCGCAGGTGACGGCCCGTACGCCGGTGCGCCCGCCCTTGATGCGCATGGTGATGTCCTGCTCGCGCGGCGGCTCCGGGGGCGGCCCCGCCTCCTCGAACTTGCGCAGCCGGGTCTGCGCGGCCGCGTACCGGGAGGCCAGCTCGTGGCTGATGGAGGCGGCCTGGCGCAGGCTGAGCACCAGTTTCTTCAGTTGGGCGTGCTTCTCGTCCCAGCGTCTGCGCAACTCCTCGAAGCGGGCGAAGCGTTCGCGCCGCGCCTCGTGGTACGTGGCGAAGCCCGCGCCGTGCACCCACGCGTCGGCGCCGGCCGGGCCGGGCTCCACGGAGACGATCTTCTTGGCGGCGCGGGCGAGGAGTTCACGGTCGTGGGAGACGAACAGCACGGTCTTGCGGGTCTCCCCGAGGCGTTCCTCCAGCCAGCGCTTGCCGGGCACGTCGAGGTAGTTGTCGGGCTCGTCGAGCAGCAGCACCTCGTCGGTGCCGCGCAGCAGGGCCTCCAGGACCAGCCGCTTCTGCTCGCCCCCGGACAGGGTGCGCACCTGCCGCCACTGGGCGCGTTCGTAGGGCATGCCGAGCGCGGCCGTGGTGCACATGTCCCACAGGGTCTCGGACTCGTAGCCGCGCACCTCGGCCCAGTCGGCGAGGGCCTGCGCGTACCGCAGTTGGGCGTCCTCGTCGTCGACGGTCATGATCAGGTGCTCGGCCTCGTCGACGGCTCGGGCGGCCTCCCGGATGCGGGGCGGGGCGACGGACACCAGCAGGTCGCGGACGGTCGACTCGTCCCGTACGGACCCCACGAACTGCCGCATCACGCCGAGGCCGCCGCTCACGGTGACCGTGCCGCCGTGCGGCTTCAGCTCGCCGGAGATCAGCCGCAGCAGGGTGGTCTTGCCGGCGCCGTTGGGGCCGACCAGGGCGACCACGGCGCCCTCGCCGACGCGGAAGGACACGTCTCCGAGCAGCGTCCTCCCGTCGGGGAGGTGGTACTCGAGGTGCGCGGCTTCCAGATGTCCCATGGGCAGGCATTCTGCGGGGCCGGGCAAAGGTACGGCAAACCGTTATCCGGCCGCCGACGCCTCGCCCGGCGCGTCCAGGGGTTCCCCGGTGGGGCCGCTCGGCCCGGTGGGCGCCACGACCGCGCCGGCCCAGGACAGGGCCTTCCAGCCGTCGGCGGGCGAGCCCTCCAGGACGACGACCCCGGTGTTGTCGAGGTGGTGGGCGGCGGCGAAGGGCACGTCGACGTTGTCGGCGCGGGCGGCCGCCCACATCCGGATGGCGGCGCCGTGGCTGACCATCGCGACGGTGCCGGCGCCGGAGGCCGCGGCCTCCGCGATCACGGCGTCGTAGCGTCCGAGCGCCTCCTCGCCGCTCTCCCCGCCGGGCATCCGCAGCGCGGTGTCGCCCTCGGCCCAGGCGAACACGGTGGTCATGTACAGATGGGCGGCCTCGGAGTCGCCGGGCAGCATCTCCAGGTCGCCGGCCGAGATCTCGCGCAGACCGTCGCGGACGTACGGGTCGAGACCGCGGGCGGCGGCGAGCGGGGCGGCGGTGAGCCGGGTGCGGGTGAGGGTGGAGACGTAGACGGCCTCGATGTCCTCATCGGCGAGCGCCGCCGGCAGGGCGGCGGCCTGCCGTTCCCCGAGCGGGGTGAGGCCGGGGCCCGGGACCGCGGTGTCGAGCACCCAGGCCACGTTGGACGGCGTCTGGCCGTGCCGGATGAGGAGCAGTCGCATCCAGGGTTCCTCTCGCTCGTTCGCACCACCGGCGCACAAGAAACGGCGCGTTCAGGGTACCCGCCCCCGTATGAGCCCAGACGTCGACCTCACTGTCCCCAAGCCCGGCCAGCACGCCCTGCGCTCCTGGCTGCTCGGTCTCGACTCCCGGCTGTTCCAGGTGGCGGCGGACCACCACTGGCCGGGCGCGGAGCGTGTGCTGCCCCGGCTGAGCCGCAGCGCCAACCACGGGGTGCTCTGGTTCGCGACGGCGGCGGCCGTCGCGGCGTCCCGCACCCCGCGGGCCCGCCGGGCGGCCGTGCGCGGCATCGCCTCGCTGAGCCTGGCCTCCCTGACGATCAACACCGTCGGCAAGCGCTCGGTGCGGCGCGCACGGCCGCAGCTCGACCCGGTCCCGCTGGTGCGGCGGCTGAAGCGGCAGCCGATCACCACGTCGTTCCCGTCCGGTCACGCGGCGTCGGCGGCGGCCTTCGTGGCGGGGGTCGCGCTGGAGTCGCCGGCCTGGGGCGCGGTGGTGGCTCCGGTGGCGTTCTCGGTGGCGATGTCCCGCGTCTACACGGGGGTGCACTTCCCGAGCGACGTGCTCGCGGGTGCCGCCCTGGGCGCGGGTGCCGCGTTCGCGCTGCGGCGGCTGGTGCCGACGCGCAACCAGCTCGGCCCGCGCGCCGAGCCGCGTACGCGGGTGCCGTCCCCGGCCGACGGGGAGGGGCTGGTGATCGTCGCCAACCAGGGGTCGGGCACCGCCGAGCGGGTGCGGGCGCTGCGCGGCGAGCTGCCGGAGGCGGAGGTCGTCGAGTGCCCCGCGGAGGAGGTCGCCACGGAGTTGGAGAAGGCGGCGGCGCGGGCGCGGATCCTTGGGGTGTGCGGCGGGGACGGCACGGTGAACACGGCCGCCGCGACGGCGCTGCGCCACGGTCTGCCGCTCGCGGTGCTGCCGGGCGGCACCCTGAACCACTTCGCGTACGACCTGGGCATCGAGGACACACGGGACCTCGCCCGCGCGGTGCGGGGCGGCGAGGCGGTGCGGGTGGACGTGGGCCGCTTCCGCAGCGGCGGGCGGGAGGGCGTCTTCCTCAACACGCTGAGCCTCGGCGTGTATCCGGAGCTGGTGCGGGAGCGGGAGCACTGGTCGAAGCGGATCGGCTCCTGGCCGGCCGGGGTGCTCGGCGCGCTGCGGGTGCTGCGGGCCGACCGGCATCCCCTCCAGGTCCGTCTGGCCGGCCGGCGGCATCCGATGTGGCTGCTGTTCGCCGGGAACTGCGTCTACCACCGGCTGGGGCTCACGCCCGGACGCCGGCTCGATCTGGCGGACGGGCTGCTGGACGTGCGGGTGGTGCACGGCGACCGCAGGCCGGCGCTCCAGTTGCTGGCCGCGGCGCTCGCCGCGCCGCTCACCCGGTCCCCGGCCCATGCCTCGGTCCGGGTGGAGCGGCTGCGGCTGGCGTCCGTGGCCCCCGGCACGCTGCTGGCGTACGACGGCGAGGTCACGGAGGTGGCGGGCGAGCTGGTCCTGGAGAAGCTGCCGAGGGCGCTCACCGTGTACCGGCCCCACCGGGACCCCATGTTCCACCTGACACCCCGTCAGTCCACATGACAAAACGCGGGTCTCGGCATTCGGTCGGTCGGCGTACCGTGACCGGCACACCGGAAGGTCCGGAGGGAAGGGGCCGTGCCATGTCGACACCGCGCGAGACCGCCGTCTACACCCATGGGCACCACGAGTCGGTACTGCGGTCGCACACCTGGCGGACCGCCGCCAACTCGGCGGCGTACCTGCTCGGTTCGCTCAAGCCGCACATGAGGATCCTGGACATCGGCTGCGGCCCGGGGACCATCACCGCCGACCTGGCGGCGCTGGTCCCCGAGGGACACGTCACCGGGGTCGACCGGGAGCCGGGCATCCTGGAGCGGGCCCGGGCCACCGCCGCCGGACGGGGCCTGACGAACACGGACTTCGCGGTCGCCGACGTCCACGCCCTGGACCACCCGGACGACACCTTCTGCGTGGTCCACGCCCACCAGGTGCTCCAGCACGTGGGCGACCCGGTGCGGGCGCTGCGCGAGATGCACCGGGTGACGAAGCCGGGCGGGTTCATCGCCGTCCGCGACTCGGACTACGCGGCGATGACGTGGTACCCCGAACTGCCGGGCCTGGACGACTGGCTGGACCTGTACCGGCGGGTCGCGCGGGCCAACGGGGGCGAGCCGGACGCCGGGCGGCGGCTCAGGTCCTGGGCGCTGGAGGCGGGTCTGACGGACGTCACGGCGACGTCCGGCACCTGGACGTTCGCCACCGCGCCGGAGCGGGCGTGGTGGAGCGGGCTGTGGGCGGACCGCACGGTCGACTCCTCGTACGCCGAACGGGCCGTCGAGGGCGGCCACGCGAGCGCCGGGGAACTGCGGGCGATCTCGGCCGCGTGGCGGGAGTGGGGCGCCCGCGAGGACGGCTGGTTCGCGGTGCTGCACGGCGAGATCCTGTGCCGCAAGGCGGTCTGACGGGGACCGGTCCGCCGAGGTCGGGCGGGGTCCGGGGCGTGCGGCGATCCGGTGAAGCGATCACGGGGGCCGCACCGGCGCAACTAGGCTCGTGGGCATGGAGATTCTGGGCGCCACACTGCGCATCTGCGTCGACGACCTCGCCACCGCGGTCCCCTTCTACGAACGCCTCACGGGCAACACGGCGCAGCGCTTCGAACGCGGCGACGTGCAGGTCGCGGCGATCGGCTCCTTCCTTCTGATGAGCGGTCCCGAGTCCGAGCTGGAACTGCTGCGCAAGGTGGGCGCGACCATAGCCGTGAAGGACGTCGAGGAGGCCCGCCACCTGCTGACGGGCCTCGGGGCGCACGTCCTCGTCGGCCCGGTCGCCACCCCGGCGGGGCACAATCTGCTGGCCATGCACCCGGACGGCACGCTCTTCGAGTACGTGGACCGGCGGAGCTGACCGCCGTCGCCGAAATCCCGTGGCCGGGGCGGGGGCGGCCCGCATAGGGTCGGCCGTCCGGCACAGTCGTCCGGCACGGCACCGAGGACGGAACGGCACATGAGCGAGCGGCACACCTACCGGGTCATCGTCCGGGGCACCTGGGACGGCCTGACCGACGAGGGCCGCGCGCGGCTGCTCGCCGAGGCCCCGGAGCACGGGCTGGCGAGCATGCGCTTCACCGAGGAGGGGTCGCTGTCCTACGAGCCGTCGCCGCTCAAGCACTTCTCGATGCGGTTCGTGGTGGTCTCCGACGCGGCGGACGGCGACGAGATGGCGGCGGCGCTCGCCGAGGAGCGGGCCGAGACCCTGCTGCGGGACCTCGGCCATGGCTTCACCGGTCTGCGGTCGACGGTCACCGACCTCGACACGATGAAGGTCAACCGGAAGTCCCCGTCCCGGCGGTGATCGCCCACCGCTCGTGGTCCCGCCAGGCCCCGCCGATGAAGATCATGGCCGGGGAGAAGCCCTCCAGGCGGAAGCCCGCCCCGCGGGCGAGGGCGATGGAGGCGGCGTTGCCCGGCTGGACGTTGATCTCCAGGCGGTGCAGCCGCATCGGCCCGAAGGCGTGCGCCACGACCAGGCCCAGCGCCTCGCGCATCAGTCCGCGCCCGGCGGCGTGCGCGAAGGCGCCGTAGCCGAGGGCGCCGCACTGGAAGCCGCCCCCGACGATGTTGTTGATGTTGATGAACCCGGCGATGGCCCCGCCGTCCTTCTCGCACACCAGGAAGCCGGCCTTGGTGGGGTCCTCGATCAGCCGGCCCGCGTACGCGGCGTACGCCGCCTCCGTCAGCGGCGGGAACAGCCACGGCTGGTGCAGGTCCTTGCTCTCGCGCGCCCGCGCGGTGAACTCCGGGCCGTCCTCCGGGCGGAAGGGACGCAGCCCCACCCGGGGGCCCTCGGCGAGGTAGCGGAATGCGGTGTGCGGCACCCCGCCAGCGTACGCCGCCGCCGGGCCCCGCCCCGCTCAGCTCAGGGCGGGCTCGTCCAGGGTCAGCGTGCCCGCGTCGGCGTCGAGCTCGGCCGGGACGCCGAGGGGCACGGTCAGCGCCCCCGCGCAGTGCCCGAAGCCGAACTCCTCGACGACCGGGACGCCGAGCCCGCCGAGCCGGTCGGCCAGCATCGGGCGCAGCTCCTCGTAGGGTCCGCAGCGGTCCCAGGAGCCGAGCAGGACACCCTTGACGCCGTCGAACCGGCCCGCGCGCAGCAACTGCGTCAGGCTGCGGTCGAGGCTGTACGGGGCCTCCCCGACGTCCTCCAGCATCAGCAGCCCGTCCCGCGCGCCGGCGTGGGTGTGCGGGGTGCCGACGCCGCTCGCGAGCAGTCGGAGGCAGCCGCCGAGGGTGCTGCCGCGGGCCCGGCCGGGCACCAGCGCGGAGCCCCGGCCGGTGATCGTCAGGGTCTCCTCGGGGGCGAGGAGGGTGGCGCGCAGATGCTCCTGGGCCGCGCTGTTCTTGACGAAGTCGACACCGGCGACGACCGGCCCGTACAGGGTGACCAGGCCGAGGCGCACGGCGAACGCCTCGTGCAGCGCGGTCGCGTCGCTGAACCCGACGAAGACCTTGGGCCCGGCGGCGCGCATGGCGTCCCAGTCGAGCAGGTCGACGACGCGCTGCGCGCCGTAGCCGCCGCGGGCGCAGAGCACGGCGGCCACGGTGGGGTCGCACCAGGCGCGTTGCAGGTCCCGGGCGCGGTCGGCGTCGGTGCCCGCGAGGAAGCCGAGCCGGCCGTCGACGTCCAGGACGTGCGGGGCGACGACCGGTTCGAGGTCCCAGCCGCGCAGGATGTCGAGGCCGGCCTGGAGGCGTTCCTCGGCGACGGGTCCGCTGGGGGCGACGACGGCCACCTTGGCGCCCGGGGCCGGCCGGGGAGGGCGTACGAGACGGGTCACCGGGTCAGCTCCAGCGTCGGCACGCCGGGCGGGTTCAGCCCGAACACCTGGGCGTACAGGGAGAGTTCGGCCTCCAGGGCGCGCACCATGGTGTCCGCGCGCCGGAAGCCGTGCCCCTCCCCCTCGAAGGCGAGGTAGGCGTGCGGCACCCCGCGCTTCCCGATCCGGGCGAGGAAGCGCTCGCACTGGGCGGGCGGGCAGATCACGTCGTCCAGTCCCTGGAGCAGCAGGAAGGGCGCGGTGAGCCGGTCGGCGTGCTCGGCGGGGGAGCGCTCGACGTACCGGTCGGGCACCTCGGCGAGCGGTCCGACCAGGCTCTCCAGGTACTGCGACTCGAAGTCGTGGGTCTCCCCCGTGCCCCAGCCGGCGAGGTCGAGGACCGGATAGCTGATCGTGCCGCAGGCGTACACGTCGGTGCCGGTGAGGGAGGCGGCGGTGGTCCAGCCGCCGGCGCTGCCGCCCCGGACGGCGAGGCGGGCGCGGTCGGCGGTGCCCTCCTCGGCGAGGGCCAGCGCGACGGCCGCGCAGTCCTCGACGTCGACCACGCCCCACTGCTCGCGCAGCCGCTCGCGGTAGGCGCGGCCGTACCCGGTCGAGCCGCCGTAGTCGACCTGGACGACCCCGATGCCGCGCGAGGTGAAGTAGGCGATCTCCAGGTCGAGCACCATCGGGGTCCGGCTGGTGGGCCCGCCGTGCGCCCACACCACGTACGGGGGCAGTTCGCCGTCGGGGGCCGCGCAGGCGGGGTGGTGCGGCGGGTAGACGTGCGCGTGGACCTCGCGGCCGCCGGGCCCGGCGAAGGTCCGGGCCCGCGGCTCGGGCAGATGGGACGGGTCGACCGCGTCGTGGTGGCGGGAGCCGACCACCCGGGCGCGGCCGGTACGGGCGTCCAGCTCGACGACCTCGTACCCGCTGCGCGGTCCCGCGCCGACGGCGATCACACGTTCGCCGAGCGCGGCGAGCGCGGGCGCGAACTCGGTCCAGGGCCCCACCGCGTCGACGATCTCGCCGCTCTCGGGGTCGAGGACACCGAGGGCGGTGTCGCCGCGGCCGTGCAGCACGGCGATCGTGCCGTTGCCGAGCGGGGCGAACCAGCGGTGCCCGAGCTTCCACAGGGGGCCGCCGAACTCCTCCTCGCGCGGGCACAGCGGGACGCCGTCCCGGTAGAGGTTCCACCAGCCGTCGCGGTCGCTGGACCACAGCAGCCGTCCGTCGGCCGACCAGTCGGCCTGGGCGACGGACTCCCGGGGTCCGCCGGCGACGGTGCGCGCCGCGCGGAGGGTGCCGTCGTCCGTCACGTCGGCGAGGACGAGTTCGGTGCCGTCCCACGGCATGCGCGGATGGTCCCAGGCGAGCCAGACGGCCTGTCGTCCGTCGGGCGACAGCCGCGGTCCGGTCACGAACCGGTGCCGCTCGGGGGCGAGTTCGCGTACGGCGGCGCGGTCGCCCGCCGCCGAGCCGTCCAGCGGCACCGCGGCCGGCACCCGGCGCACGTCGCTCGGCCCCTCGCCGGTGAACTCCTCCAGGACGCACCAGACCTCGCCGCGCTCCAGGTCCAGCCGCGGCTCCGCCCAGCGCAGTCCGCCGCCCACCGGGGACACCGGGGTCAGCGGCACCGGCTCGCTGCCGGGCTCGTACCGGTAGAGCCGCTGGTCGGCGAAGTGCGCGAAGACCACCAGGGGGCGGCCGTCCCGGACGGCGCCGGCCCAGGGGTGGCCGCCGTACTCGAGGACCCGGCTGCGCACGTTCCACGGGGCGGGCAGCACCGCCTCCTCCGTGCCGTCGGCGCGCCGCCGCACCAGGGTGCGCCGGCCGCCCTCGTCGGGCCGGGGCTCGGTCCACCAGGTCTCGTCGCCGACGAAGCCCACCCACTCGGGGCGTCCGTCGTGGGCGGCGGCCAGGGCCGCGTCGATCGGCGAGGGCCAGGAGCCGTACGCCATGGTCCGCATCTCGTCCCCCATCTCTCCGTCCCCCGTCCCTCAGGCCGTCCGCAGGAAGCGGTCGAGCACCCGGACGCCGAAGTGCAGCGCCTCGACCGGCACCCGCTCGTCCACCCCGTGGAACATGGCCTGGTAGTCGTATCCCTCGGGCAGCTTCAGCGGGGTGAACCCGTACCCGGTGATGCCGAGCCGGGAGAACTGCTTGGCGTCCGTGCCGCCGGACATGCAGAACGGCACCACGTGCCCCTCGGGCGCGAACTCCTCGACGGCGGCCCGCATCCGGGCGAACGTCGGGGAGTCCACCGGCGCCTGGAGGGCGACCTCCCGGTGGACGAACTCCCAGTCCACGTCCGGCCCGGTCAGCCGGTCCAGGGTGGCGCGGAACTCGTCCTCGCCGCCCGCCAGGAAACGTCCGTCGACCTGGGCGACGGCCTCGCCCGGCACCACATTCACCTTGTAACCGGCGTCCAGCATCGTCGGGTTGGAGCTGTTGCGGACGGTCGCCTCGACGAGCTTGGCGGCCGGGCCGAGCTTCTCCAGGAGCAGATCGACGCCGTCCGGGTCGTCCGGCTCCGCCTCGATGCCGTAGAGGGCGGCCAGCGCGGTGAGCGCGGCCCGCACGGTCGGGGTGAGGCGCGGCGGCCACGTGTGCTCGCCGATGCGGGTGACCGCGGCGGCGAGCCGGGTCACCGCGTTCTCCCGGTTGACCTTGGAGCCGTGTCCGGCGCGTCCGCGGGCGGTGAGCCGGAGCCAGCCGGTGCCGCGCTCCCCTGCGGCGATCGGGTAGATCTGCCGTCCGGTGCCGTCGTGGAAGGTGTACGCCCCGGACTCGCCGACGCCCTCCGTGCAGCCCTCGAACAGGTGGGCGTGCCGGTCGGCGAGGAACCCGGAGCCGTCCTCGGCGCTGGCCTCCTCGTCCGCGGTGAACGCGATCACCACGTCCCGCCGGGGCCGGGTCCCGGTACGCGCCCAGGACCGCACGACCGCGAGGATCATCGCGTCCATGTTCTTCATGTCGACCGCGCCCCGGCCCCACACGACGCCGTCGCGGACCTCGCCGGAGAACGGGTGGACGCTCCACTCGCCGGCCTGCGCGGGCACGACGTCCAGATGACCGTGGAGCAGCAGGCCGGGCGCGGACGGGTCGGTGCCCTCGACGCGGGCGACGACGTTGGTGCGGCCCTCGGCGCGCTCCAGGAGCACCGGTTCCAGGCCCGCGCCGGCCAGCTGTTCGGCGGCGTACTCGGCGGCCGGCCGCTCCCGGCAGTCGCCGCCGCCCCGGTTGGCGGTGTCGATGCGGATGAGGTCGGACGTGAACCGGACGACCTCGTCGAGCGCCTGCTCGTCAGCCATACTGCTCCTCCACCGCGGCCGAGACGATCGTGGTGACCGCCTTGAAGGTGCGGATTGCCTCGTACATGGTGTCGTGGGTGTAGGCCACCCGCCGCTCCCCGGTCCGTTCGACGCCGGGCACGACGGTGGGGGCCATCGCCAGGTGTTCGGCGTCGAACTCCAGGGCGATCGTGAAGGGGCCCGCGGTGACGGGTTCGTGGCGCACGGCGAGCGTGACGGCCGCCGTGGCGGCGGCGCGGATGTCGGCGGCGGTGCGGGCCGGGGCGCGGCACACGGCGGCGTACCGCGACACATGGTCCTTGACGGCCACCTTCCGGGCCTCGGGCGCGTAGCCGAGCGCGTCCTCGCAGGCCACGTCGTCGCCGGTGACCAGGACGACGGGGACGCCGTACTCGGCGACCACGTGCGCGTTGAGCAGGCCCTCGCTGGCGCGGACGCCGTTCAGCCACACACCGGTGACGGAGTTGGCGAGGTAGGTGTGGGCGAGGACGCCCTCGGAGCCGGCGCCCGCGTGGTAGCCGACGAACGCGACGCCGTCCACGTCGCCGTGCTGCACGCCCTCCACCATGGACAGCGACTTGTGCCGCCCCGTGAGCAGTTGCGCCCGCTCGTCCAGCCGCTCAAGGAGGAGGTTGCGCATGGTCCAGTGGGCCTCGTTGACCAGCACCTCGTCGGCGCCGCCGTCGAAGAAGCCGCGCACGGCGGCGTCGACGTCCGAGGTGAACATCCCCCGGCACCGCTCCCACTGCGGCGTCCCCGGAAGCACGTCGGCGGGCCAGGTCACACCGGTGGCCCCCTCCATGTCGGCACTGATGAGGATCTTCATGCTGCGCCACGTTACGCGCCGCGGCGACGGCGAGCCACGCGCCTTCGACCGCACGGCACGGGAGCACCCCCCGGCGCGCCGCCGGGGTCGTCGTGGCCTCCCCGCTCGTTCGCACGAGTACGCCGGTGCGCCTCACCAGCCGGTCACGGGGCTCGCCCCGCACGCGCACCGCCTCGAAGGACACCCCGCCGAGTACTCGCGCCCGGTGCCTCAGGACGTACTCCGGTCGAAGGCGACCTGCACCCAGTCGACGCGGCTGAACTCCAGTACGGGGTAGCCGAGTTCGAGGACCTGGGCGACGACGCGGGCGCTCTCGGCGACGCTCATGCCGGGCAGGATCTCGGGCAGCCGGCGGGCGAGTTCGTCGGAGCCGGGGAAGTCGGTGTGCAGGGCGAAGCCGGGCGCCAGTCGCTCGTACGCCGAGGAGTACTCCGCGGCCCCGCCGTCGGCGCCCGAGGTGCCGTGGGCACGCAGCCGGCCGGCGTCGGCGGCCAGCACCAGCAGCCGCTCGCGCCCGGGGCCCACCAGCGGATAGGCCCACCACAGGACGTCGACCCGGTCGCGCTCGGCGACGGTGATCCGGGCCCGCCCGGCGGCCGGGTAGTCGAGCCGGCCGCCGATGGAGGAACCGAGGTCGGGTCCGAGTCCGTCGTAGCCGGTGCGGAGGTCGTACGCGGTGAGCTCGTCCTCCTCTGGGAGCGCTCCCGAGACGGGGAGCAGGTCGCCCACGGGACGCCCGATCGCCTCGTCCCTGGCGGCGCCGAACAGTCGGCCCGCACCGCTGCTCCAGTGGGACACGAGGCCGCCGCGGTCGACGACGACCACCGCGAGCGGGACGCGTCCGGCCGCTCTGTCCCCGGCGTCGCGGCCGGAAGGTGCTTCCCCCTCGGTGCCACGGTCCATGGCCCAAGCCCTCTCTCCGCACAGCTCAGCAAAGATCCGTTCCCCAACAGATCAGTTCCCCGCCGCCCACCGTACGGGGACGTCCGGTCGCGATGTGTGACAACGCCTGAATTGGGGCCGTGCGATCGCTCAGGCGTGCGGAAGCGCGCCCCGGGCGCCGGCGGTCAGTCCTCGTGGCCGAGCTGGAGGTCCCGCTCGGTGCGTCCGCCGCCCGCCACCTGGAGGACCGTGGCGACCGGCGGATAGCCGGCGGCGATGACCGTGTACTCGCCGGAGGAGAGGTCGACGAACCGGAACGTCCCGTCGGCACCCGTGGTGAGGGTGTCCACCACGTTGCCGGCCGCGTCGAGCAGGGTCACCCGGGCGTCCTCGACGGGCCGGCCGCCGCTCGCCCGCACGGTGCCGCGCAGCACGGCGCCGCCGGCGAGTTCGACGTCCTGGCGGGTCTCGCGGGACGCCTGCACGGTGACGGGGAGCGCGGCGGGGCGGAAGGCGGGCGCGCTGGCGGCGAGGGTGTACTCGCCGGCCACCAGCTCGGTGATGACGTAGCCGCCCTCGCGTCCGCTGCGGGTGGCGGCGACGACCTCGCCGTGCACGTTGGTGAGGGTGACGGTGGCGTCCCGCACGGGTGTGCCGTCGGCGGTGACCACACCGCCGGCGAGGCGCCCGGCGCCGCCGAGGACGACGTCGAGTTCGACGGGGCGTTCGCCGACGGTCACCGAGACGGCCTGCGGCTGGTGTCCGCCCGCGGCGGCGATCAGGACGTACGCCCCGGATCCCGGCGTGGCCAGCGCGTACCGCCCGTCCTCGCCGCTCGCGCCGCGGCCGATCTGCTGTCCGGAGACGTCGATGAGGGTGAGGGCCGCGCGGGGCACCACGGTCCCGTCGGGGTGCTGCACCGTGCCGCAGACGGGGATGCCGGCGGCGTGCGGGGCCCGGGCCTGGGGGATGGCGCCGTGCACGGTGGTGGGGTCCGTCTCGGCGGTGTGATGGGACGCTGTGCTGTTCAACAGGGGGGTCTCCTTGAGGAAGAAGGCGATGACCAGGCCGAGGACGAGCACCGGAACGAGATAGAGGAAGATCCGGGGCATCGCGTCGGCGTAGGCGCGGATGTACGCGTCGCGCAGGGCCGGGGGCAGGGCGTGGACGAGCTGCGGGGTGATCGACTCGGGGTCGGGCAGACCGGCGCCCGCCCGCGCGGGCAGGCGCTCCTGGAGGGCGTCGGTGAGGCGTCCGGCGAAGAGGGTGCCGAAGACGGCGGCGCCGACGCTGCCGCCGATCTGCCGGAAGTAGTTGTTGGCGCTGGTCGCGGTGCCGAGGTCGGCGGGGCGCACGGAGTTCTGCACGGCGAGGACGAGGACGGGCATCACCATGCCGATGCCGGCGCCGAGGACGGCCATCCACACGCTGTAGTGCAGCCGGGGCGTGTCGACCTCCAGCCGGGACAGCAGCCACATCCCGACGACGGACAGCGCGCCGCCGAGCACCGGGAAGACCTTGTAACGGCCGGTGCGGCTGATGAGCTGTCCGGAGATGATCGAGGCGGCGACGATGCCGCCCATCATGGGCAGCATGAGCAGCCCGGACTCGGTGGCGGAGGCGCCGTCGACCATCTGGAGGAAGGTCGGCAGATAGCTGGCGGCGCCGAACAGGGCGACGCCGACGACGAGTCCGACCAGTCCGGTGACATTGAAGACGGAGTCCCGGAACAGCCGCAGCGGGATGAGGGGTTCGGCGGCGAAGCGCTCGGCGACGAGGAAGAGGACGGTGGCGACCAGCGCGCCCGCGCCGAGCCCGAGGATCCGGCGCGAGTCCCAGGCGTACTCGGTGCCGCCCCAACTGGTCAGCAGGACCAGGCAGGTGGAGGCCGCGGCCAGCAGCAGCGAGCCGAGCACGTCGAGGCGGGCCCTCGTGCGCGGCCGGGGGAGCTTGAGGACCACCGTGACGACGGCGAGGGTGAGCAGGCCGAAGGGGACGTTGACGTAGAAGCACCAGCGCCAGGAGAGGTGGTCGGTGAAGTAGCCGCCGAGCAGGGGGCCCGCGACGGAGGCCAGGCCGAAGGCGGCGCCGATCAGGCCCATGAAGCGGCCGCGCTCGCGGGGCGGCACGATGTCGGCGATGATCGCCTGCACGCCGATCATGAGCCCGCCGGCGCCGACGCCCTGCACGGCGCGGAAGGCGATCAGCTGGTCCATGCTCTGCGCCCGGCCGGCGAGCGCGGAGCCGACGACGAAGACGACGATCGCGAACTGGAAGACGCCCTTGCGGCCGAACAGGTCGCCGAGCTTGCCGTAGATGGGCAGTCCGACGGTGGAGGTGAGCAGATAGGCGGTGATCGCCCAGGACATCTTGTCCAGGCCGTGCAGCTCACCGACGATCTTCGGGAGCGCGGTGGCGACGATCATCTGCTCCAGGGCGGCGAGGAGCAGCGCGAGCATCAGCCCGAGGAAGACCAACCGGACCTGGCGCGGGCCGAGTTCGGGAGGGGACGGGGGCGCGGGCGGGGGCGCGGTCACGGCCTCCGGTGGTGGTGCCACGACCGGTTCGTCCTGCACCAGAGTCGTCCCGCCCACGTACCGCTCCCCTCGTCGCACCTGTCACATATTTCCCGCGTATCGCGACAACTGCGAACAAGTACGGCGAGTTACGGCACAACCTCGGTCCGGCCGGAGTCTCACCCGAACCGGTGAGGGGCCAACGCCCCCGCACCGGCCGGTGCTTGGCGGCGCCGCGCCGCCCGTCGTCCCTCCGCCGCTACTTCTCCACCTCGGCGGCGAGGTTGGCGAGAATCGCGTCGTAGATCCGGCCGAGGCCCTTCGGCGCGAAGGTGCGCTCGAAGAAGCCGCCGATGCCGCCGGCGCCCTGCCAGGTGGAGGTGACGACGACCCGGGAGCCGCCCTCGCCGGCCGGGGTGACGCGCCAGACGGTGACCATGGAGGAGTTGCGGTCCTTCTCGACCAGTTCGCCGTCGGTCGGCTCGGTGACCTCCAGGAGGCAGTCGCGCACCCGCTTGCTGGTGGCCTGGAGCCGCCAGTGGACGAGGGTGCCCTCGCCGTCGCCGCCCTCGCGCACCTCGTACTCGCTGAACTGCTCGGGAAGGATCTTCGCGCGTGCGTCCTGGTAGTCGGCGAGGGTGTCGAACACCGTCTCCGCGTCCGCCGCGACGACCCGCTCCGTTGTGGCCTCGACCTGCGCCATTGCGTTCCTCCAGGACCTGGTTTCTCGGGGTTGGGGCAAGCCAACCACCCCGGCGCCCGGCGGCCCAAATCGGGGTGCCCGAGTCGATCGGAAACGAACCTTGCACGATCATGCGAACAGATGTTCTATTCTGGGGCCAGCGCTACCGAGGAGGCGTGATGCGCTGGGAGAACCTCACAGTGGAGCCCGAGCACGGCCGGGCGGACGCCGCGCTGTTCGGCGCGGACGCGGTGACCACGCGTACCTTCGACACGCCCGAGTTCGCCGGGATCACGTTCCACGAGATCCGGGCGCGCTCGATCATCAACCGGGTGCCGGGCGCCTCACGGATGCCGTTCGAGTGGACGGTCAATCCCTACCGGGGCTGTTCGCACGCGTGCGTCTACTGCTTCGCCCGCAAGACCCACAGCTACCTGGACCTGGACACGGGCCTGGGCTTCGACACCCAGATCGTGGTCAAGGTGAACGCGCCCGAACTGCTCGCCCGCCAGCTCGGCTCGCGGCGCTGGCAGGGCGAGCACATCGCGATGGGCACCAACGTCGACTGCTACCAGCGCGCCGAGGGCCGCTACCGGCTGATGCCGGGCATCCTCGCGGCCCTGCGCGATCGTGCGAACCCCTTCTCGATCCTGACCAAGGGCACGCTGATCCTGCGCGACCTCGATCTGCTGGAGCAGGCGTCGGCCGTCACCGACGTCGGGATCTCGGTCTCGGTCGGCTTCACGGACCAGGCCCTGTGGCGGACCGTGGAGCCGGGCACACCCGCGCCCGAGCGGCGCCTGGAGGTCGTCAGGACCCTCGGTGAGCGCGGCATCGCCTGCGGGGTGCTGATGGCGCCCGTCATCCCCTTCCTCAGCGACGATCCGGCCCAACTGCGCGCCACCGTGCGGGCGATCGCGGCGTCCGGGGCGACCTCGGTCACCCCGCTGGTGCTGCATCTGCGGCCGGGGGCCCGCGAGTGGTTCATGGCCTGGCTCGCCGCGCACCACCCGCACCTGGTACGCCGCTACGAGCGGCTGTACGCGGAGGGCGCCTACGCGCCGAAGTGGTACCAGCGGCGGATCACCCGTCAGGTGCACGAACTGGCCCGCGAGTACGGCATCGGTCCCGTGCCCGCGGGGATGCCCCGCCGGATCCGGCCGCCCGAGCCGGAGCCGCCGGACGCGGGGGCACCGGTGTCCGGACCGACGCAACTCACGCTGATCTGAGCGCGTTCGAGGGCATCCCGCGCGCCAATCGGGTCAAGTATCGGCAGAACGGGTTCTTCCGGGCGCCCATTCCGGGACGATGCGGCGTGGACCGCGACACTCGCCGTCCACGCACCCTCCGTCCTGGGAGGACCCATGAGAACTCGCGCAGCCGTGCTGTGCGCTGCCGCCGCCGTCGTCGCCGGTTCGGTCACGGCCGTCCCCGCCGGTGCGAGCCCGCGCCTTCCCGAGCCGGCCGTCCGGACCGCCGCGATCGCCTGGAAGAAGTGCGGCTCCACCGACCTCCCGACCCTGCAGTGCGGGTCGCTGACGGTGCCGCTCGACCACGCCCGGCCCGACGGCCGGCGGATCACCCTCGCCCTCTCCCGTGTCCCGCACACCGCGAAGACGTTCCAGGGGCCCCTGCTCGTCAACCCGGGCGGCCCCGGCGGCAGCGGGCTGTCCCTGGCCGGGTTCGTCGCGTCGGCGCTGCCCGCGAAGGTGGCGGCCCAGTACGACGTGATCGGCTTCGACCCGCGCGGGGTCGGCCGGAGCACCCCCGCGCTGGACTGCGCGCCCGGCCACTTCGCCCCGGTGCGCGCGGACTCCCTGCCGGACACGGCGGCGCGTGAGAAGGACGACGTCGCCCGCGCGCGGTCGTTCGCCGCCGCCTGCGGCCAGAAGTACCCGGACGTGCTGCCGTACATCAACACCGTGGCGGTGGTGCGGGACATGGACGCAATCCGGGCGGCGCTCGGGGCGGGGCGGATCAACTACTTCGGCTACTCGTACGGCACCTATCTGGGCGCGGTCTACGCCAAGCTGTACCCGGAGCGGGTCCGCCGGCTCGTCCTGGACTCGATCGTCGACCCGACGGGCGTCTGGTACGAGGACAACCTGGGCCAGGACCTCGCGTTCGACGACCGCCACCGGGCGCTGATGGCGTGGATCGCCAGGTACGACACGACGTACCGGCTCGGCACCGACCCCGCACGGGTCGAGGCCGAGTGGTACGCGATGCGGGCGGCGCTCGCCCGGAAGCCGGCCGGCGGGAAGGTCGGCGCCGCGGAGCTGGAGGACACCTTCATGCCGGGCGGCTACTACAACGGCTACTGGCCCCGGCTCGCCGAGGCGTTCGCGGCCTACGTCAACGACAAGGACCCGGCCCCGCTGGTGAAGGTGTACGACGCCCTGGCCGCGGTCGGCTCCGAGGGGGACAACGGGTACAGCGTCTACACCGCGGTGCAGTGCGGTGACGCGCCCTGGCCGCGCGACTGGGACCGGTGGCGCCGGGACACCTGGGCGGTGTACGGGAAGGCGCCCTTCATGACCTGGAACAACACCTGGTACAACGCGCCGTGCGCGTTCTGGCCCACGCCGTCGTCGCACCCGGTGGACATCACCAACGACAAGCTGCCGCCTGCGCTGCTCCTCCAGGCGACGAACGACGCGGCGACGCCGTACCAGGGCGGTGTGACGGTCCACCGGCTGCTGCGCGGCTCCGGCCTGGTCGTCGAGGAGGGCGGCGGGAACCACGGGGTCTCGCTGAGCGGCAACACGTGTCTGGACCGGCACCTGGCCGCGTATCTGACCGACGGCACGGTGCCGCGCGGGCGCGGGACGGTGGACGCGGTGTGCGCGCACACGCCCGATCCGAAGCCGTCGGCCGACAAGGCGGCCGGCGCGTCGTCCCGCGGCTCAGCCCTGCACGGCCTCCTCGGCTTCCACGGCTGACGCCCCGCCAGGTCACCGGGCCACAGGCCCGCCGGGGCCGCCGGGCCTACCCGGACCGCCAGGGCCACCGGGACCGCAGGGTCGCCGGGCCGCCCGGCCACCCGGACCGCCGGGGCCACCGGGGCCACCGGGGCCACCGGGCCACCCGGACCGCCAGGGCCACCGGGACCGCCAGGGCCGCAGGGTCGCCCGGCCACCCGGACCGCCAGGCCGCCCGGGACACGGGGGCCGCAGGCCCGCCGGGGCCACCGGGCCGCCGGGGCCACCGGGCCGCCACGCCACCCGGACCGCCAGGGCCGCCAGGCCGCCACGCCACCCGGACCGCCAGGGCCACCGGGGCCACCGGGGCCACCGGGCCACCCGGGACACTGGGGCCGCCAGGCCACCCGGCCACCCGGGCCACCCGGGCCACCCGGGCCACCGGGGCCGCCGGGGCCGCCCGGGTCACTGTCGGCCGGATGGTCCACGATGGCCCCATGACCACTCGCACCAGGATCACCCCGGCCGGGGTCGCCCCCGCCGCCCAGTACACCCACGTCGTGACGGCGACCGGCCGACTGGTCGCCGTCTCCGGCCAGTTGGCCCTGGACGAGCACGGCACCCCGGTGGGCGCGGGCGACCCGGCGGCGCAGGCACGTCAGGTCTTCGAGAACCTGCGGCGCTGCCTCGCCGCCGCGGGCGCGACCTTCGAGCACGTCGTCAAACTCACCTACTTCGTCACGGACATGGCCCACCTGCCGGCCGTCCGCGAGGCCCGCGCCGCCCACATACCCGACGACCGCCTCCCGGCCTCGACCGCCGTCCAGGTGGCGGCCCTGGTCTCCCCCCACTTCCTCCTGGAGGTCGAGGCCCTGGCGGTGATCGAGGCGTGACACCCGCTCCGGTCAGCGGGGAGCCGGGATGCGGGCGAGGGCGTGCACCGCGGCCTCGGCCAGGGCGGGGTGGGCCAGGGACTCGTTGAGGACGCGGCGGGCCCGGACGTCGCCGAGTTCGCCCAGTCCCTCCACACAGGCGAGGGCAACCCTGCGGTACGGGTCGTGCGGGTGCAGCCGCCGCTCCAGGGTGGTGATCAGCGCGGGCACGGACTCGGGGGCGCGCAGCTCGACCAGCAGCCGTACCGGGTGCAGGGCGTAGGCGACACGGAGTTCGTTGGTGGCGAGGGCCGCTGCGGCGCGTGCCGTACGGGGGTCGCGCAGCCGGGCGAGGGCGCGGGCGGCGCAGGCGCAGCGCGGCGGGTCGCGGTGGTTGAGGAGCAGCACCAGGGACTCGAAGGCCCGCCGGTCCCCGGCCACGCCCAGCCGGAACGCGGCCAGTTCCCGGGCCCACAGCGGCTGTCCGGCCGCCGTCAGCACCTCCGCCAGCTCCTCGTGGTCGTCGGTCGCCACCAGCCGCTCGTACGCCGGCGCCCCCTGCGACTCCTGCCGTAGACGCTCCGTGAGCGAGCGCAACTCTTCGTCCACGACGCCCAGCGTAGGCGGGTCCCCGGGCGGGCGGGACCCCCCTCACGAACTACGGGGGGCTGGCGCGCTCGTTACCCGCCGGTTAAGCTCATACGAGCGGGTTACCCACTCGCACCCCTGCTCGCGGCGGTCTGGTGACGCGGCCGTCGTGAGTGCTGATCGGTTCGGTACGCACGTACCGCGGCAGGACCCGGCTCCGGGACAGGGCCGGTCGGTCCGGGCCGCTCCCCGGCCGCGCGCCCCTGCGGCCGGATGACACCCGCACCCCTCTTCTCCGCACCCGGTGCGCCTCCGGCGTCTCGGGCGCCTTCCGTCGTCACCCTCATTCCTGGAGTCCCGCGATGGCCGCTCCCCTGTCCCCCGTTCCCCCGTCCCCGCTGCGCACCGTGGCCGTCGTCGGCCTCGGCACCATGGGCACCGGCATCACCGAGGTCCTGGCGCGGGCCGGCCGCGAGGTCGTCGGCATCGACGTCAGCGAGGCCGCCGCAGCCCGCGCGGTCGCCGTCCTGGATGCCTCGACCGCCCGCGCCGTGGCGCGCGGCCGGCTCACCGAGCGGGAGCGCGCCGACGTGCTCGCCCGGGTGCGCACCGCCACCGACCTGGGGGCGGCGGCCGACGCCGACCTCGTCATCGAGGTGGTCCCTGAGTCGTACGGGATCAAGCAGCAGGTCTTCCGTGAACTGGACGCCGTCGTGCGCCCGGAGACGATCCTCGCGACCGGCACCAACGCCCTCTCGGTGACCCGGCTGGCCGCCGACTCCGCCCACCCCGAGCGCGTGCTCGGCCTGCACTTCTTCAACCCGGCGCAGGCGATGCGGCTCGTGGAGGTCGTCTCCTCGGTGCTGACCGCGCCGCAGGCCGTCGCCGCGGTCACCGACCTCGCGCTGGCGCTGGGCAAGGAGCCGGTGGCGGTAGGGGACCGTCCCGGGTTCGTCGCGGACGGGCTGCTGTTCGGTTATCTGAACCAGGCCGCCGCGATGTACGAGGCCAAGTACGCCTCCCGCGAGGACATCGACGCGGCGATGCGGCTGGGCTGCGGCCTGCCGATGGGCCCGCTGGCGCTGCTCGACCTGATCGGCGTGGACACCGCGCGCACCGTCCTGGAGGCCATGTACGCGGCCTCCCGGGACCGGCTGCACGCGCCCGCCCCGATCCTCAAGCAGCTCAGCGAGGCGGGTCTGACGGGCCGCAAGGCGGGCCGCGGCTTCTACACCTACGAGGCGCCGGGCAGCGCGACGACCGTGCGGGACGCGCTGACCCCGCTGGACGGCGCGGTGCCGACCGCGGGCCGCGACGTCCGCTCCGTGGGCGTCGCGGGCTCCGGGACGATGGCGTCCGGCATCGCGGAGGTCTTCGCGAAGTCCGGCTACGAGGTCGTCCTCGCCGCCCGCGGCAGCGAGAAGGCGCAGGCCGCCAGGGCCCGGGTCGGCGCGTCCCTCGCACGGTCGGTCGACAAGGGCCGCACGACCGCGGAGGCCGCGGCGCGGACCCTGGAGCGGATCGTCCCGGCGGGCTCGTACGACGCCTTCGCCGAGGTCGACCTGGTCGTCGAGGCGGTCGCCGAGGACCTGGACGTCAAGCGGCAGTTGTTCGCGACGCTGGACAAGGTGTGCAGGCCGGGCGCCGTGCTGGCCACCACCACGTCCTCGCTGCCCGTCGTCGCCTGCGCCCGCGCCACCTCGCGCCCGCAGGACGTCGTCG
This sequence comes from Streptomyces sp. NPDC026672, assembly GCF_040638185.1. Taxonomy (NCBI): domain Bacteria; kingdom Bacillati; phylum Actinomycetota; class Actinomycetes; order Kitasatosporales; family Streptomycetaceae; genus Streptomyces; species Streptomyces sp. NPDC026672. The sequence continues at coordinate 84,927 of NZ_JBEZXS010000031.1, read as the reverse complement.
GACTGCACTTCTTCAACCCGGCGCCCGCGATGAAGCTGGTCGAGGTGGTCCGTACGGTGCTGACCGCGGACGACGTCCACGCGACGGCCCGCGAGGTGTGCGCCACCCTCAGGAAGCACCCGGTGGACTGCGGCGACCGGGCCGGGTTCATCGTGAACGCGCTGCTGTTCCCGTACCTGAACAACGCGGTCAAGATGGTGCAGGAGCACTACGCCTCGCCGGACGACATCGACGCCGCGATGAAGCTGGGCGGCGGTTATCCCATGGGGCCGTTCGAACTGCTGGACGTCGTCGGCCTGGACGTCTCCCTGGCCATCGAGAAGGTGCTGCACCGCGAGTTCCGGGACCCGGGGCTGGCTCCCGCGCCGCTGCTGGAGCACCTGGTGGCCGCGGGCTGCCTCGGCCGCAAGACCGGCCGGGGCTTTCGCGAGTATGCCCGCCGCTGACGGTGGCGACCGGCTGCGCACGCGGGCCGGACGGACGGAGGCCGACTGGGGCGGGCTGCTCGACCCGGGCGCCCGCCCCCCGTCCGGACGGCCCGGCGATCCCCCGCCCGCGGAGGGCGGGGGAAACCCCGGACATGCGCAGCAAGCTGCGCACATGCAGTACGTTCGGGTCATGTCCCAGCCCGCCAAGTCCGCACGAACCCCAGCAACATCCGACGCGCCCGAGAGCACCGCAGGCAGTCGCGCCGCCGCCCAGCGGCTGAAAATGCGGCGAGAACTGGCGGCCGCCGCGATGGAGCTGTTCGCCACCAAGGGGTACGAGGCGACCACCGTCGACGAGATCGCGGCCGCGGCCGGGGTCGCGCGCCGCACCTTCTTCCGCCACTTCCGCTCCAAGGAGGAGGCGATCTTCCCGGACCACGACGACACCCTGGTCCGGGCCGAGGCGGTCCTCAACGCCGCACCCGCGCACGAGCATCCGCTCGACACCGTGTGCCGCGGCATCAAGGAAGTCATGAAGATGTACGCGGCCCACCCGGACATCTCGGTGGCCCGCTACCGGCTCACCCGCGAGGTGCCCACCCTGCGCGAGGCGGAGATCGCGTCGGTGGCCCGTTACGAGCGGCTGTTCACCCGCTATCTGCTCGGCCACTTCGACGAGCACGCGCACGACGACGACGCCAACGACGACCCGCTGCTCGCGGAGGTCGCCGCGTCCGCGGTGGTCACGGCCCACAACCACGTGCTGCGGCGCTGGCTGCGGGCGGACGGCAAGGGGGACGTGGAGGCCCAGCTGGACCACGCGTTCGCGATCGTGCGCAAGACGTTCGGCACGGGGATCGGCGCCGGGCGCACCGCGGTCGCCCGGCCGGCGGCCGTCCCCGCCGCCGTCTCCGCGCACGGTGAGGTCCTGGTGACGGTGGCCCGCACCGACGCTCCGCTGGACGAGGTCATGCGGACCATCGAGGAGGCGCTCCGCGACCGCTGACCGGGTGAAACGCCCCCTGTGACGACGGCCACCCCCTCGGGGTGGCCGTTTTGGCATCTCGGAGCCGCTTTTCTGGGGGATTTCCGGGCCCGTTCGATCGATCATCGCTCATCTGTAGCGTAAAGATTTCATCTGAGCCCACTTTCTGGCACTCAGTGCCTTGCGGGCTGACACGCGGTGTCATACGTTGAAGAGGTCCGGGCGGGCCGGCGCGCAGCGACCGCAGGCGTGCCGACTGTCCCCGGGGGCCATCCGGCCCGTGCGCCCGGACGCCTGCGTCACAGGCAACCTCCCGCGCCACAAAGCGCTGCCGAAGCACCGTCCGCCGGACCGACGGCATCCCTTCCACCCCTCAGCAGCACCCGACGCAACCCTCACGCCCCTCCCCGGGGCGCGCACCGCCGGAGGCAACACCGTGACCGTGAAGGACATCCTGGACGCGATCCAGTCGCCGGACACGACGCCGGACGACTTCGCCGCTCTCCCGCTGCCCGAGTCGTACCGCGCGATCACCGTCCACAAGGACGAGACGGAGATGTTCGCGGGCATCGAGACCCGCGACAAGGACCCCCGCAAGTCGCTGCACCTCGACGAGGTGCCCGTGCCCGAACTGGGACCGGGCGAGGCCCTGGTGGCCGTCATGGCCTCCTCGGTGAACTACAACTCGGTGTGGACGTCGATCTTCGAGCCCATGTCCACGTTCGGCTTCCTGGAGCGCTACGGCCGCCTCAGCGAGCTGACCAGGCGGCACGACCTGCCGTACCACGTCATCGGCTCCGACCTCGCGGGCGTCGTGCTGCGCACCGGCCCCGGCGTCAACGCCTGGAAGCCCGGTGACGAGGTCGTCGCACACTGCCTGTCCGTCGAGCTGGAGTCGTCCGACGGCCACAACGACACCATGCTCGACCCCGAGCAGCGCATCTGGGGCTTCGAGACGAATTTCGGCGGGCTCGCCGAGATCGCGCTGGTGAAGTCCAACCAGCTGATGCCGAAGCCCGGCCACCTCAGCTGGGAGGAGGCGGCGGCCCCGGGTCTGGTCAACTCGACCGCGTACCGCCAGCTGGTCTCCCGCAACGGCGCCGACATGAAGCAGGGCGACAACGTGCTCATCTGGGGCGCGAGCGGCGGACTCGGCTCGTACGCCACCCAGTTCGCGCTCGCCGGCGGCGCCAACCCGATCTGTGTCGTGTCCTCGCCGCAGAAGGCGGACATCTGCCGGTCGATGGGCGCCGAGGCCATCATCGACCGCACCGCCGAGGACTACGCGTTCTGGCGGGACGGGACCACCCAGGACCCGCGCGAGTGGAAGCGGTTCGGCAAGCGCATCCGCGAACTCACCGGCGGCGAGGACGTCGACATCGTCTTCGAGCACCCCGGCCGCGAGACCTTCGGCGCCTCGGTGTACGTCACCCGCAAGGGCGGCACGATCGTCACCTGCGCCTCGACCACCGGCTACACCCACGAGTACGACAACCGCTACCTGTGGATGTCCCTGAAGCGGATCATCGGCTCGCACTTCGCCAACTACCGCGAGGCGTGGGAGGCCAACCGGCTGGTGGCCAAGGGGAAGATCCATCCGACGCTCTCCAGGGTCTACTCCCTGGAGGACACCGGCCAGGCCGCCCACGACGTGCACCGCAACGTCCACCAGGGCAAGGTCGGCGTGCTGTGCCTGGCCCCCGAGGAGGGCCTGGGCGTGCGCGACGAGGAACTGCGCGCCCGGCACGCCGACGCCATCAACCGCTTCCGGAACGTCTGAGGTCTTCGATGACAGAGCGTCAGAAGGACCGGCCGTGGCTCATGCGCACCTACGCCGGGCACTCCACGGCCGAGGCGTCCAACGAGCTGTACCGGCGCAACCTCGCCAAGGGCCAGACCGGCCTTTCGGTGGCGTTCGACCTGCCCACGCAGACCGGCTACGACCCCGACCACGTCCTCGCCCGCGGTGAGGTCGGCCGGGTCGGGGTGCCCGTCTCGCACCTCGGTGACATGCGCCGGCTGTTCCAGGACATCCCCCTGGAGCAGATGAACACCTCCATGACCATCAACGCCACCGCCATGTGGCTGCTGGCGCTCTACCAGGTCGTCGCCGAGGAGCAGGGCGCGGACATCACCCGCCTCCAGGGCACGACGCAGAACGACATCGTCAAGGAGTACCTGTCCCGGGGCACGCACGTCTTCCCGCCGGGCCCCTCGCTCCGGCTGACGACCGACATGATCGCGTACACGGTCGCCCACATCCCGAAGTGGAACCCGATCAACATCTGCAGCTACCACCTCCAGGAGGCCGGTGCCACACCGGTCCAGGAGATCGCGTACGCGATGTCGACCGCGATCGCCGTCCTCGACGCCGTGCGCGACGGCGGCCAGGTCCCCGAGGAGCGCATGGGCGACGTGGTCGCGCGCATCTCCTTCTTCGTGAACGCCGGCGTCCGCTTCATCGAGGAGATGTGCAAGATGCGCGCGTTCGGCCGCATCTGGGACCGGATCACCCGCGAGCGGTACGGCATCGAGGACCCCGGGCAGCGCCGCTTCCGCTACGGCGTCCAGGTCAACTCCCTGGGCCTGACCGAGGCACAGCCCGAGAACAACGTGCAGCGGATCGTCCTGGAGATGCTGGCCGTGACCCTCTCCAAGGACGCCCGCGCGCGGGCCGTCCAGCTGCCCGCCTGGAACGAGGCGCTGGGCCTGCCCCGGCCCTGGGACCAGCAGTGGTCGCTGCGCATCCAGCAGGTCCTCGCCCACGAGAGCGACCTGCTGGAGTACGAGGACGTCTTCGCGGGCTCGCACGTGATCGAGGCGAAGGTCGACCGGCTCGTCGAGGACTCCCTCGCCGAGATCGACCGCATCCAGGAGATGGGCGGCGCGATGGCCGCCGTGGAGTCCGGCTACCTCAAGGCGCGTCTCGTGGCCTCGCACGCCGAACGCCGGGCCCGGATCGAGTCGGGCGAGGAGAAGATCGTCGGCGTCAACGTCTTCGAGACCACCGAGCCGAACCCGCTCACCGCCGACCTGGACACCGCGGTCCACACCGTCGACCCGGCGGTCGAGGCCCGCGTCGTGGAGGCGATCGGGCACTGGCGCGGCACCCGCTACCAGCCGCCCTTCAACCACCCGCGCCCCTGCAAGGCGCTGGAGCGGCTGAAGGAGGCCGCCAAGGGCACCGACAACCTCATGGAGGCCACCCTGGAGTGCGCCCGCGCGGGTGTGACCACCGGCGAGTGGGCCGGGGCGCTGCGCGAGGTGTTCGGCGAGTTCCGGGCGCCGACCGGAGTCTCGTCGGCGCCGGTGGCCGTGCCGGCCGAGGAGGGCTCGGCGCTCGCCGGGGTCCGCCGCGCGGTGGCGGAGACGGCGCGCGACCTGGGCGTCGGCAAGCTGCGCTTCCTGGTGGGCAAGCCGGGCCTGGACGGGCACTCCAACGGCGCCGAGCAGATCGCCGTACGCGCCCGTGACGCCGGGTTCGAGGTGGTCTACCAGGGCATCCGGCTGACGCCGGAGCAGATCGTGGACGCGGCGCTCGCGGAGGACGTCCACGCGGTCGGCCTGTCCGTCCTGTCCGGCTCCCACGCGCGGCTGGTCCCGGACGTGCTGGAGCGGCTGCGCGAGGCCGGCGCGTCCGACGTCCCGGTGATCGCCGGCGGCATCATCCCGGGCGCCGACGCCGACCGGCTCAGGGCCGCCGGAGTGGCCGCGGTGTTCACCCCGAAGGACTTCGACATCACCGGGATCATCGGCCGTATCGTCGACGAGATCCGCACAGCGAACAAGCTCGACCCCCTGGAGGTCCCCGCATGACGACCGTCGACCGCCTTCGCCCGCGGCGCTCCTGCCTGGCCGTGCCGGGCAGCAACCCGCGCTTCCTGGAGAAGGCGCAGGGCCTCCCGGCCGACCAGGTGTTCCTGGACCTGGAGGACGCGTGCGCGCCGCTCGCCAAGCCCGAGGCCAGGCACACCGTCGTCAAGTTCCTCAACGAGGGCGACTGGACGGGCAAGACACGTGTGGTGCGTGTCAACGACTGGACGACCGAGTGGACGTACCGCGACGTCGTGACGGTGGTCGAGGGAGCGGGCCAGAACCTCGACTGCATCATGCTGCCGAAGGTGCAGGACGCCCAGCAGATCGTCGCCCTCGACCTGCTGCTGACGCAGATCGAGAAGACGATGGGCTTCGAGGTCGGCCGCATCGGCATCGAGGCGCAGATCGAGAACGCGCGCGGTCTGAACAACGTCAACGCGATCGCCGAGGCGTCCCCGCGCGTGGAGACGATCATCTTCGGTCCCGCCGACTTCATGGCGTCCATCAACATGAAGTCGCTCGTGGTGGGCGAGCAGCCGCCGGGCTACCCGGCGGACGCCTACCACTACATCCTGATGAAGCTCCTCATGGCCGCCCGCGCCAACGACCTCCAGGCGATCGACGGCCCCTACCTCCAGATCCGCGACGTGGAGGGCTACCGCGAGGTCGCGCGGCGCGCCGCGGCCCTCGGCTTCGACGGCAAGTGGGTGCTGCACCCGGGCCAGGTCGAGGCGTCCAACGAGATCTTCTCGCCGTCGCAGGAGGACTTCGACCACGCCGAGCTGATCCTGGACGCGTACGCCCACTACACGTCCGAGGCGGGCGGCCGGAAGGGCTCCGCGATGCTGGGCGACGAGATGATCGACGAGGCCAGCCGCAAGATGGCCCTGGTGATCTCGGGCAAGGGCCGGGCCGCGGGCATGCGGCGCACCAGCACGTTCGAGATCCCGGAGGACTGAGGGCCATGCAGTTCGGACGCACCTACGAGGAGTTCGAGGTCGGGGCGGTGTACCGGCACTGGCCCGGCAAGACGGTCACGGAGTACGACGACCACCTGTTCTGTCTCCTCACGATGAACCACCACCCGCTCCACATGGACGCCAACTACGCCGAGAACACGACCGACTTCGGCAGGAACGTGGTCGTGGGCAACTACGTCTACTCGCTGCTGCTCGGCATGTCCGTGCCCGACGTCTCCGGCAAGGCGATCGCCAACCTGGAGATCGAGTCGCTGAAACACGTGGCCCCCACGTTCCACGGGGACACGATCTACGGCGAGACGACCGTGCTCGACAAGCGGCCGTCGAAGTCGAAGGACGACCGCGGGATCGTGCACGTCGAGACCAAGGGCTACAAGCAGGACGGCACGCTCGTGTGCGTGTTCCGCCGCAAGGTGATGGTGCCGACCGGAACGTACGTCAAGGAGCGCGGCGGCGAGCAGCCCGGCCGCCCGGAACCGCGCGACACCTCGGAGAGGACGGAGAAGTAGGCCATGGCCCGTCTCGCCCAGACCGCCGGTCTGACCGACGTCCAGCAGGAGATCGTCTCCACCGTCCGGGACTTCGTCGACAAGGAGATCATCCCGGTCGCGACCGAGCTGGAGCACCGCGACGAGTACCCGCAGCAGATCGTGGACGGCCTGAAGGAGCTGGGCCTCTTCGGTCTGATGATCCCCGAGGAGTACGGGGGCCTCGGCGAGTCGCTCCTCACCTACGCCCTGTGCGTCGAGGAGATCGCCCGCGGCTGGATGTCGGTGTCCGGCATCATCAACACGCACTTCATCGTGGCGTACATGCTCAAGCAGCACGGCACGCAGGAGCAGAAGGACCACTTCCTGCCCCGCATGGCGGCCGGCGACGTCCGCGGCGCGTTCTCGATGTCGGAGCCGGGCCTCGGCTCCGACGTGTCCGCGATCACGTCGAAGGCGGTCAGGGACGGCGACTCGTACGTGCTCGACGGCCAGAAGATGTGGCTGACGAACGGCGGTACGTCGTCCCTGGTGGCCGTGCTCGTGCGCAGCGACGAGGGACACCCGGAGGGGACCGCGCCGCACCGGTCCATGACGACGTTCCTCGTGGAGAAGGAGCCCGGCTTCGGCGAGGTCCGCCCGGGCCTCACCATCCCGGGCAAGATCGAGAAAATGGGGTACAAGGGGGTCGACACCACCGAGCTGATCATGGACGGCCTGCGCATTCCGGCCAATCGGGTCCTCGGGGGCGTCACGGGCCGAGGTTTTTACCAAATGATGGACGGAGTCGAGGTCGGGCGCGTGAACGTGGCGGCCCGTGGCTGCGGTGTCGCGCAGCGCGCCTTCGAGCTGGGCGTTCGCTACGCCCAGCAGCGCCACACCTTCGGCAAGCCGATCGCCGAGCACCAGGCCGTCCAGTTCAAGCTCGCGGAGATGGCGACCAAGGTCGAGGCGGCCCATGCGATGATGGTGAACGCCGCACGCAAAAAGGACTCCGGCGAACGAAACGACCTGGAAGCGGGAATGGCAAAGTATCTCGCCTCCGAGTACTGCAAAGAGGTCGTCGAGGACTCCTTCCGCATCCACGGCGGCTACGGATTCTCCAAGGAGTACGAGATCGAGCGCCTCTACCGGGAGGCCCCCATGCTGCTGATCGGGGAGGGAACAGCCGAGATCCAGAAAATGATCATCGGTCGCAGACTGCTCGAAGAGTATCGATTCCAGGGCTGAATGTCCGCGTACGGGGTGTTTTCTTCGAGAAGAAGATCACACCCCGTCAACGGTCTTCGGCCGCCGACTCGGCTTCCTGGCTTGCCCAGTTGTGGCCCGCGACCGGTACGATCCCGGGAAAGCCGCCGTCCCCCGTTCAGAGCGGCATCATCCGCTACGAAGGTCATCCATGCCCCACAGCCAAACCTCTGCACCTCGCGACAGCCTGGTCGGCGTACGCCTCGCGCGCGGAGCATCGCCGTGGCTCCTCCCGACCGTCGCCACCGCAGCCCTCAGCCTGGCCCGCTCCCGCCGTTCCGGCGTCGCCAAGGCGGTCGCCGTGCCCGCCACCGCTCTCGCGGCGGGCATGCTGTGGTTCTTCCGCGACCCCGAGCGCGAGATCGCCACGGGCCGCGTCATCTCGCCCGCCGACGGTGTGGTGCAGAGCATCATGCCGTGGAAGGACGGGCGCACCCGCGTCGCGATCTTCATGAGTCCGCTCAACGTCCATGTGAACCGCGCCCCGCTCTCCGGCGAGGTCACCTCCGTGGAACACGTCCCCGGCGGATTTGTTCCCGCTTTCAATAAGGAGAGCGAGAACAACGAGCGCGTAGTCTGGCATTTCGACACCGAACTCGGCGACATCGAGATGATCCAGATCGCCGGCGCGGTGGCCCGTCGCATCGTGCCCTACGTCCCGCAGGGCACGAAGGTCGAGCAGGGCGACCGGATCGGTCTGATCCGTTTCGGCTCGCGTGTCGACCTCTACCTGCCCGAGGGCGTGGAGGTCGCGGTCGAGGTCGGCCAGAAGACCGTGGCTGGGGTGACTCGCATTGACCGTGATTGATCCGGAGACACAGGCGGGCTGGGTGCCCGAGGCCGACGAGGTCGACGAAGAGGAGGAGATGCCGCTCTCTCTCCGCCTCTCGATAGCGGACACCCTCACGCTCGGCAACGCCACGTGCGGCTTCATGGCGGTGTACTTCACCACCACCGGCATCCTGATCCCGCACCTCACCGGCGACCAGGAGACCGGCATGGCCCGCCACAGCGCGGCCACGGCGGTCATCCTCATGCTCTGCGCCGCGGTCTTCGACCTGTTCGACGGCCTCGTGGCGCGCAAGCTGCGCTCCTCTCCGATGGGCGCGGAGCTGGACAACCTCTCCGACCTGATCAGCTTCGGTCTGGCCCCCGCGTACTTCGTCCTCGTCTACGGCATGGTCGCCGACGACGCGCACCAGAGGATGGCGGCGCTCGGGGCGATCGTGGTGCTGCTGGCGGTGGTGCTGCGGCTGGCGCGGTTCTCGTGCGTGACACTGAAGGACGGCATGTTCCAGGGCATGCCGTCCCCGTTCGGCGCGCTCACGGTCGTCTCGATCGTGCTCCTCGAGCTGCCGTTCGTGGCGACGCTGCTCGCGATCCTCGGCACCGCCTGGCTGATGGTGAGCCGGGTGGAGTACCCGAAGCCGCGGGGGCGGCTCGCCGGGGGTGTGCTCCTCTGGATCGTCGTGTCGATGGGGCTGCTCGTGGCGTGGGCGTTCGACGCGCCGAGCGGGCAGCTGCTGCTCCAGACGGGGTGTGCCCTCCAGCTGGTGATGGGCGCGGTGATTCCGCTGTTCGCCACGGCCAGGCGGGTGAACAACTTCCGCGACAACCGCCGCGAGGCGCGTGCCGCGCAGCTTCCGTAGGACAGCTCAGCCGAGGGCCCGGGACCACACTGGTTCCGGGCCCTCGGCTTTTGGGCGCCGTCGGCTGCCGCTGCCCCATTCCTTTCCCACCCACCCGCCCGTCTCGGTAAGTGACATGGGCACCGACTCGGTGGGGTGTGGGCTCGGCCGGTCACCTTTTTGCCTGCCGAGTCGGGTGGTGGGTGGGCAGAGGCCGGGGGTCTGGGGGCGGAGCCCCCAGGGGCGTCAGCTCAAGTGGTCCTCGGCTATTCGGGCGGCGACGCGTTCCAGGATCGGCCCCGCCTCCGCGATGCACCGCGCGACGTCGGGCTCCACGGACGTGAGCGGATACGCCCGCGAGATCCCCGCCCCCACCAGCGCCTCCTCCGACAGCGCGACCCTCCCGCACACGGCGACGACCACCTTCCCGCCCGCCCGAGCCGCGGCAGCGACCCCCGCGGGCGCCTTCCCGTGCAGCGTCTGCTCGTCCAGCGACCCCTCCCCGGTGATCACCAGCGACGCCCGCTCCAGCGCGTCCGCGAAGCCCAGCACGTCGAGCATCACCTCGATGCCGGCCCGGAACCGCGCCCCGAGCAGCAGCGCCCCGTACCCGATCCCCCCGGCGGCCCCCGCCCCGGGCGACAGCGCGTAGTCCGCGGCCCGCGGCCCGACCGTCTCCTCCAGCACCGAGGCGAAGTGCGCGAGCGCCGCGTCGAGCGCGGCGACGTCCTGCGGCGAGGCCCCCTTCTGCGGGCCGTACACCGCGGGCGCCCCCTTCGGCCCGGTCAGCGGATTGTCCACGTCGCTGGCGAGCACCAGCTCCACCGACGCCAGCCGGGGATCGAGCCCGGACAGATCGGCGCGGGCCAGCGCCGCGAGCCCGCCGCCGCCCGGCCCCACCGGCTCCCCGTCGGCGTCCAGGAACCGCGCGCCGAGCGCCGACAGCATCCCGGCGCCGCCGTCGGTCGTCGCGCTGCCGCCGACACCGAACACGACGCTACGGGCGCCCGCGTCCAGCGCGGCCCGCAGCAGCTCCCCGGAGCCGTACGTGGTGGCCGTGAGCGGTGCGAGGACCCCGGCAGGCAGCCGCTGGAGCCCGCTCGCCTCCGCCATCTCCACGACCGCGGTGTCCCCGCGCAGCGCGAACGCGGCGGTCACTTCCCGGCCCACCGGCCCGGTGACCCGTACCTCCCGGCGTTCGAACCCGGCGGCGACGGCCGCCGCCACGGTCCCGTCCCCTCCGTCGGCGACGGGCAGCGACTCCACCTCCACGCCGGGCACCACCCGGCGCAGTCCGGCCGTCACCCGCTCGGCGACCTCCACGGCCGTCAGCGAGCCCTTGAACTTGTCCGCGGCGACGAGCACCCGTCGGGTCCCGTCCACGGCAGCGTCCGCCACTTGTTTCCCCTCGCTCTCCGGGCCCCGCGCACGTCAGGGCCAGTCGCGCCGCTGCGACCATAACCGGCGCGCCCGCCCGCCGTCATGCCCCGGAAGGCCGCTGTGCGGGGGCGCCGGAACGGGGTAGACCGGAGCCATGACCTCTGCGGCCACTCCCACGGAACTCGCCGACCGCGTCCTCGGGGGCTGGCTCGGCCGGATCGCGGGCAACATGCTCGGCAAGCCGGTCGAGAACGGTGACGTGTGGACGCGCGACCGCATCGACGGCTATCTGCGCCGGGCCGGCGCGCTGCCGCTGACCGACTATCTGCCCGAGCCCGCGGACCCGTCGGACGAGGCCGCGCTGCGCCCGGAGTGGCGGGAGTGCGTGCGGGGGCGGGTGCGCGGGAGCTGCCGGGACGACGACGTGGACTACGCGGTCCTCGGTCTGCACCTGCTGGAGACCCACGGCTTCGGCTTCAGCACCGAGCAGGTGGGCGACCTGTGGCTGCTGCGGCTGCCGTACCTGCAGACGTTCACGGCGGAACGGGCGGCGTACCGCAACCTCGCGAACGGGCTGAGGCCGCCGCTGACGGCGACGTACGAGAACCCGTACCAGGAGTGGATCGGGGCGCTGATCCGCGCGGACGTGCACGGCTGGACCCGTCCGGGCGATCCGCGGCGGGCCGCCGCCCTCGCCCGCCGGGACGCGGTGCTGTCGCACACCGGGAACGGGGTGTACGGGGCGATGTGGGCGGCGGCGCTGATCTCGGCGGCGTTCACGGCGCCGACCGTGCGGCACGCGGTGGACAGCGCGCTGGAGGTGATCCCGGCTGGCTGCCGACTGGCGCGGACCGTGCGCCGGGCCGCCGCCCTGCACGAGAGCGGGCTGGGCTGGGCGGACACGCTCGACACGCTGGCGGCGGAGACGGCGGGGCTGCACTGGATCCACACGGTCCCCAACGCGGCCGTCCTGACCGCGGGGCTGCTGTACGGTGACGGCGACTTCACCCGCACCGTCGCCCTCACCGTGCGCGGCGGTCTGGACACCGACTCCAACGGGGCGACGGCCGGATCGGTGGCCGGGGTGATGACGGGCGCGGCGGCCATCCCCCGCCACTGGACCGACCCCCTGGAGAACACGGTCCGCACCGCGGTCTTCGGCTTCGACAACACCCCGATCAGCACCCTCGCCGAACGCACGGTCCGGCTCGTCGGGACGGAGGGCTGAACAGTGGACCGAACAGAGGACCGGACGGAGGACCGGACGGAGGACCGGACAGACGGACAGGGGGGCGGGCCCGGGGTGGTTACCCTTTCCGGATGGTCACCACTCAAGACTTCGCCACCTATGTCGCGGGGCTGCCCCGGGTGCTCGCCGGGGCTGCCACGCTGTTCCGGGACGCGGCGGGCAGGGTGTTGCTCGTCGAGCCCAACTACCGTGCGGGATGGGCGCTTCCGGGCGGCACGATCGAGTCCGACGACGGGGAGACGCCGCGTGCGGGCGCCCGCCGGGAGACCGCCGAGGAGATCGGTCTCGACCGCGAGCCGGGCCGGCTGCTCGCGGTGGACTGGGTGCACGGCACGGACCGGCCGCCGCTGGTGGCGTACCTCTACGACGGCGGGACCCTCACGGACGACGACCTCGCCTCGATCCGCATCCAGGAGGAGGAACTCCTGTCCTGGCGCCTGGTCCCCCGCGAGGACCTGACCGCCCACCTGCCCGGCGAGCTGGGCCTCCGTGTCCTGGTCGCCCTGGACTGCCTGGAGACCGGCACGGGCCCCGCCGAGTTGGAGAACGGCAACCGCGTCTCCTGAGCCGGCCCGGCGCTCCGGCAGATAAGCGTTCGCCGGTCCGGCTCGTGGCAGCCTACGCTCGGAAACATGGTGAAGCCGCTCGTCGCGATCCTCAGTGGGGCCGGGATATCCACCGACTCCGGCATTCCCGACTACCGCGGGCCGAACGGGCTGTGGCGCAAGGACCCCGAGGCCGAGAAGCTCGTGACGTACGAGTTCTACATGGGCGACCCGGAGATCCGGCGCCGGGCCTGGCAGCTGCGGCGCGCGGCCCGGACGCTGAGGGCCGAGCCCAACGCCGCGCACCGGGCCGTCGCCGAACTGGACCGGTCCGGAGTGCCCGTGCGGGTCGTCACGCAGAACGTCGACGGACTGCACCAGCGCGCCGGGACGCCCGCCCGCAAGGTGCTCGAACTGCACGGCTCCGCACGGAGTTTCGTGTGCACGAAGTGCCACTCCCGCGGGCCGATGGAGGACGCGATCGCCCGGGTCGAGGCCGGGGAGACGGACCCGCCGTGCCTGGAGTGCGGCGGCATCCTCAAGTCGGCCACCGTCATGTTCGGCGAACGCCTCGACCCCGTCGTCCTCGGCGAGGCCCTGGCCATCACCAAGGCGTGCACCGTGTTCATCGCCGTCGGCACCAGCCTCCAGGTCCAGCCCGCCGCCGCCCTCGCGGGAGTGGCCGCCGACAACGGCGCCCGCCTGATCATCGTCAACGCCGAACCGACCCCGTACGACGACCTCGCCGACGAGGTCGTGAGAGAACCCATCGGCACCGCCCTCCCCACGGTCCTACGCCGCCTCGGCGCACAGACCGACTGATCACACCACACACCTCCGAGCCCCCACTCACGACCTCGACCGCGACTTAGAACAGGGTCGTTGCTCTTTCCAGGTCCAGGAGGCTGCGTTTGCGGGGGAGGCCGCCGCCGTAGCCGGTGAGGCTGCCGTCGGAGCCGACTACGCGGTGGCAGGGGACGACGATGCCGAGGGGGTTGCGGCCGTTGGCGAGGCCGACCGCGCGGGACGCCCGGGGATTGCCCAGGGCGTCGGCGAGTTGGCCGTAGGTGCGGGTCTCGCCGTACGGGATGAGCGTCAGCTGGTGCCACACCTGGCGCTGGAACGGGGTGCCGTGCAGCCGCAGTCGGAGCGTGAACTCCTTCAACTCGCCCGCGAAGTAGGCGTCGAGCTGTTCCTCGGCCTCGCCGAAGGGTGTGTCGTCGCGGGGGCCGAAGGTCTCCTCGGGCGGCCGGTGGCGCTGGTCGGTCATATAGAGGCCGCGCAGGGCGCCGTCCTCGTCGGCGACCAGGGTCAGGGGCCCGTACGGGCTGTCGGTCACGGTGTGCCGTGTCATCGGAACGTCCTCACGCGGGCAGGAAGTTGATGGGGTGACTGTCCGTCGCCCACAGGTACTGGACGGCGTACGCCCGCCAGGGCCGCCAGGCCGCCGCGCGGGAGGTGAGCGCGGCCGGGGTGGAGGGCAGGCCCAGCTCCCGGGCGGCGCGCCGGACGCCGAGGTCGGTGGCGAGGAAGGCGTCGGGGTCGCCGAGCGCGCGCATCGCGACGACGTCGGCCGTCCAGGGCCCGAAGCCGGGCAGCTCCAGCAGCCGGGCGCGGGCCTCGGGCCAGTCGCTCTCCACGCCCAGGCGCAGGGTGCCCTCGGCCAGTCGGCGCACGAGGGTGGTGAAGGTGGTGCGCCGGGTGCGGGGCATCGCCAGACCGTCCGGGTCGACGTCGGCCAGCGCCTCGGGCGACGGGAAGAGGTGGGTGAGACCGCCCTCGGGATCGTCGACCGGTTCGCCGTACGCGGTGACCAGCCGGGCGGCATGGGTGCGGGCGGCGGCGGTGGAGACCTGCTGGCCGAGGACGGCCCGTACCGCGAACTCCGCCTCGTCCACCGTGCGCGGCACCCGGCGCCCCGGCGCCTTGTCCACCAGCGGCGCCAGCACCGGGTCCGTGCGCAACTGGTCGTCGACGGCGACCGGATCGGCGTCCAGGTCGAGCAGCCGCCGGCAGCGGCTGATGGCGACGGGCAGGTCCCGCAGGTCGCCGAGGGCGAGCCGGCACGCGATGTGGTCGGGCGCTGGGGTGAGCGCGACGGTCCCGTGCCCGTAGGGCAGCCGCAGCGTCCGCCGGTACGCCCCGTCCCGCCACTCCTCCACACCGGGGACGGCGGTCGCCGCGAGGTGGCCGAAGAGGTTGTCGGGGTTGAGCGGGGCCCGGAAGGGGAGGCGGAGCGACAGCACGCCCGGTGTCCCGGGCGGGTGCGGGGAGCCGACGGGCGTTCCCCTCGGGGCGCGGGCGCGCAGTTCGCTCGGGGAGAGCGCGAAGACCTCGCGCACCGTGTCGTTGAAGGTGCGGATCGACGCGAAGCCCGCCGCGAAGGCGATCTCCGCCATGGGCAGCGCGGTGGTCTCCACCAACAGCCGCGCCGTCCGGGCGCGTTGGGCGCGGGCGAGCGCCAGGGGTCCCGCGCCGAGTTCGGCGAGCAGCTGGCGTTCGATCTGGCGGGTGCTGTAGCCGAGGCGGGCCGCGAGTCCGGGCACGCCCTCGCGGTCGACGACGCCGTCGGCGACGAGCCGCATCGCGCGGGCGACGAGGTCGGCGCGGTGGTTCCACTCCGGGGAGCCGGGGCTGGTGTCGGGCCGACAGCGTTTGCAGGCGCGGAACCCGGCCTGCTGACAGGCCGCGGCGCTGGGGTGGAACGTCATGTTCTCCGCCTTGGGCGGCACCACCGGGCAGCTGGGCCGGCAGTAGATGCGGGTGGTCAGTACGGCGGTGAAGAACCAGCCGTCGAACCGCGCGTCCTTGGAGCGTACGGCCCGTACACAGCGCTCCCGGTCGAGGTGCATCCCTGTCTGCATGGCTCCAGCATCGGACACGGGCCGGGCGGGGGCTGGCGGGAAAACGACATGGAGGTGGGGGCCGAGTCTCATGGGAGGCCGTGTCTAGTGGGCGGCCCGGGCCTCGTCGCGGAACCGGGTGATCCACTCCGCCGTGGTGCGCAGCCCGCCGAACGTGTAGAAGTGCACCTTCAGATCGCCGTGCCGCGCGGGGTCGTACCCCTGGGCGAGGTCGCGCAGGAAGCGGTCGGGGCCGGCCGTGCCCATGAGGTGGGTGAGCGAGAAGCCGTACTTGCGGGCGAGGGAGGCGCTGGTGCCGACGCCGAAGCGGGTGGCGTAGGCCATCAGGCGGCGCACCCCGGCGGGGCCGGGGACGCCGACGCGCACCGGCAGGGTGACACCGCGGGCGCGCACGGCCGCGACCCAGTCGAGGACCGCGGCGGCGTCGAAGCCGAACTGGGTGATGACGTCGCCCGCGAGGCGCTCCGCGCCGAGGACGTCGTGCTTGCCGGTGAGCGCGGACCAGAGGGCGTCGTCGGTGATGGCGGGGTGGCCCTCGGGGTAGCCGCTGATGCCGACGTGGCGGACGCCGTGGTGCTGGAGCAGTCCGGTGCGCAGCACGGCGAGGGCGTCCTCGTAGGGGCCCTCGGGGCGGACGGGGTCGCCGCCGACGACGAAGACGTTCTCGCCGGTGCCGTCGGCCGCGAGGGCTTCGAGGAAGCGTTCCAGGTCGGCCCGGGAGGCGAGACGGCGGGCGGAGACGTGCGGGACGGGGACGAAGCCGAGCCGCTTGACGGCGCGGGCGGCGGCGAGGCGGGTGTCCAGGTCCTCGGTGGCGAGGTAGGTGATGTTGATGCGGGTGCCCAGGGGGATGCCGGCGCCCGCCTCCTCAAGCCCTGGGACGTCCTTGCCGGTCATCTCCAGCGAGAAGTCCTCCAGCAGCGTGCCGACCGGCGCGGACAGGGCCGTGCTCCCCGGGTCCATGCGTGCTCCTCCGTCCGGGACCGGCCGTGTGCGCGCCCCGGACACGGAACGGGAGGAGGAGGCCCGCTATTCCGGCCGCCGCCCCGGCCGCCCCGACGGGCGCGCACGCCCAATGGTCGCCAGGCGTGCACGTCACGCGGTCGCTCAGGCGTACACGTCACGCGGCCGGCGGGCGCAGACATCCGTGCGACCGGCAGGCGCACACATCCCATCTGTGCGGCCGGCAGGGCGCATACGTCCGCACGGCCGGCGGGGCGCACACATCCGCACGGCCGGCAGGCGTGCACGTCCGTGCGGCCGGCGCGTGCGTCCTCGCGGCCGGCCGACGGGGACGCCGGGGCAAGAGGTCGGGTCACGGCGCCCGCCACACGTTGTCGAAGGCCGCCTCCTCGATCTCGCGGCGCCGACGGGTGGCCTCCAGTTCCATCACCGCGTCGTTGACGGTGGCGACCACGGCCACCACGGCGTCCGTGACACGGTCCGCGAAGTCCTCGGCCGGGTCGTCGTGGAGGCCGATGGCCGCGGCGAGGGCGGCGAGGACCGGCTCGTCGGACTCCCAGCGGTCGGCCGCCCGCCGCCGCTCGGGCGAGTCGACCAGCTCGGTACGGCCGGTGCGGATCGGGAAGCGGGGATGGCGCTGCCGGGTGACGAGCCGGTCCTGCTCCAGCGCGGCGAAGTAGGTCGTGTACAGCCCGCGCCCGCGCCGCCACAGCCAGTCCTCGACGGACTCGTACGGCGTCTGCCGCCGCAGCGCGTCCGCCGCCGCGTCCAAAAGCCTGTCGTCCAGGGCAGGACGCGCGCGGGGCACGATGAGGTCGCCGTCCAGGTCGAGGGCCTGCGCGTCGAGGAGGTCGAGGAGTTCCGCCCCGGCGAGCGCGAGCGACAGGTCGCCCTGCCCGACCGGTGGAGCGGGCGCGGCGTCGAGGGTGGCGATCAGCAGGTCCCGCGATGTGCTCATGGGCGAACTCCACGTCAGAGGCGTCGATGGCATGCGGTACGCCACCCCCAGCACACACCCTCCCGGCCCGCTCCGCACCACGCAAAGCCTCAAGCGCGTGACGCACACCACACGGCGGCGCGCATTTTTTTGCGCGACGCGGTGATCAGGCGGTACATCCGCTACGTACCCCTGGGCACAGCCGCCCCTCGTCCCTGGAGTCGCCATGCCCCTGTCCCGCAAGACGATCGGAACCGTCGTCGTGGTCGGTGCGCTGGGAGCGACCCTCACCGCTCTCGCCTACCCGGCCATGCTCGGGGTGCAGACCGCGTCCACCGACGGGTCGCGGGTGATCGCGAGCACCCAGTACGGTCCGCTCACCGAGGCCGACCGCGACTTCGTCGTCAAGGTCAGGTCGGCGGGGCTGTGGGAGTACCCCCTGGGCGAGATCGCGCTGAAGAAGGGCTCCACGAAGGAGATGCGCGAGGCGGGCAAGCACCTGATCGTGGGACACGCGGGGCTGGACGAGATGTGCCGCAAGATCGCCCCGATGCTGAACATCACGCTGCCCAACCAGGCCACTCCGCAGCAGCAGCAGTTCGTGGCGACGTCGGCGGCGCAGTCGGGCCCGCAGTTCGACACCACGGCCTCCAACATCATGCGGATCACCCACGGCCAGATCTTCCCGACGATCGCGAAGATCCGCGCCAGCACCCAGAACAGCCTGGTCAGAGCCCTCGCCGACCTGGCGAACGACACCGTCCTGGATCACATCACCGTCCTGGAGAAGACCGGCACGGTCAACTTCGACCAGGTCAACTTCCAGCAGACCACCCCGCCGAAGCTCCCCAAGGACCAGCTCACCCCGCCCCCGCCGCAGCCCGGCTCCCCGGTCGTCGTCCTCACGCCCCGTCCGGACCTGAACATCAAGACGTCCGCCCCGACACCGACCCCCGTGTCGGCCCCGACGGACCCTCCGACGATCGGCTGACACGAACGGCGGGCACGAACGGCAGAGGCCCCGGCCTGGACGGCCGGGGACCTCTGAGGGGGGTTGACGGATCAGCCCGCTGTCAGCCGTCGGACTCCGAGGACGGGAGGAAGGCTCCCGGGACGTCGTCCGGGGCGAAGATCTTCTTCTCGCCGGGGTACGGCTTCGCCCAGCCGTGCGTCTGGTACCACGTGAGGTGGTTCATCTGCGCCGGGTTGGCGTAGTCGGGCACGGCGTTCGGGCCGGTCAGCCGCTGGTGCGACTTCCACGTGTCCCACTGCGCCGCGAGCGACCGCATGTCCGCCGGGACCTTGGTGGACGGCACGGGGGCCGCCGCCGGGTCCTGCGCGGCCGGGGTGTCCACACCGCAGGACGGCGGGGTGCTCAGACCGTCGGTCAGCGACGTCCGGTTGGGCAGCGCCGTGAACGGCCTGAAGTCCGGGTGCTGGGTGAAGGCCGCGCTCATCGGGGTGGCCGCGCTGTCCTTCTGGTTCATCGGGTGGACCCCGAGGATCTGCTCGATGGTCCGCATCATCGTGATCTGGGAGTAGTAGTGGCTGTCGACCACACCGTGCCGCGACCAGGGGCTGATGATCTGGATGGGCGCACGGTGGCCGTCGACGTGGTCGAGACCGGCCTGGGAGTCGTCCTCGACCACGAAGATCGCGGAGTCCTTCCAGTACTTGCTGTGCGAGATCTCGTCCACGATCCTGCCGGTGGCGAGGTCGTTGTCCGCGACCTGGGCCGCGGCGCCCGCGGGACCGCCGGTGTGGTCGCTGGAGAGCCAGAACATGTTCAGGTTCGCCGGACCGTTCTTCTCGAAGTCACGCTTCCAGATCTGGTACCGGTAGATGTCCGGGACGCTGGTGTCGAACTTCGGGAAGCCGTGCACCGACACGTCGTTGAGCGAGGGGATCGGCGACGACGAGTTCAGGGTGTACGCGGTGTCCTGACCGGTCGTCTGCATGGACTTGGCGTCGCAGTACAGGTTCTGCCAGCTCGCGCCCGACGGCTTGGTCAGGAACTGCTGGAACTCGCCGAAGTCGCGCACCGACTTGCCGGCCGCCTGCGCCCCGGTCCAGATGAACCCGCTGCGCTGGTGGCCGAGGGCGTCGTCCTCGGTGTCGTAGCTGCGCTGGTACTCGCCGGCCGAGGACTCGGTGTACTCCGGGTTGTCGGCCTGCATCAGCCAGTTGTGGCCCTCGGCGGAGTTGGTGCCGATGTCGTACGTGTTGTCGTACAGCCCGAACTGCTCGGCCAGGGCGTGCTGGTTCGGCGTGACGTTCTCACCGAACTGGGCCAGCGAGGCGTCGCCGTTGCCCTGCGGCATGTCGCCGAAGAGCTGGTCGTAGGTGCGGTTCTCCTTGACGAGCAGGAAGACGTGCTTGATCGTCGAGGGGTCGCCGAGCCGCGCCGGGACCGGCACCGGCTTCGCCTTCTTGCCCTGGGACAGCTTGACCGAGCCGCCGTTCCAGCCGTTCTGCTTGAAGACCTTGGCCGTCTCGGACTTGATGACGCGGTCGCTCGGCAGCGTGAACCGGGTCAGGCTCGACGTGGTGTCGTGCGTGCCGTGCCCGGCGCTGCTGGTGGGCCGGCGCGCGTCGACGCCGCGGGTGTTGGAGACCACGATCTGCTTGCCGACGGAGGCGATCTCCGCGGGGAAGTAGTCCGTGGGGAGCAGACCGACGTAGCTGACCGGCTCCTGGGCAGAGCCGTACTTGTAGACGGCGACCGCGTTGGCGCGGCCGAGCGTCACCAGCAGATGGCCGTCGTCGGTGAGGGTCACCGCGTCGGGCTCGTAGCCGACGGACGCCTCGGGCCACGGCCGGGTGGCGATGGTCTGCACGACCTTGTCCGTGGCGGTGTTGACGACCGACACGTCGTTGGTGGCGGTGTTGGTGACGAACAGCGCGCCCTTCTTGGCGTACAGGGCCGTCGGGTGCAGACCGACGTCGATGCTGGACACCGCGGCGGTCGGGTTCGCCAGGTTGATGACGCTGACCGTGCCGGTGGTGGTGGCGGCGGTCACCTGGCTGGCCGGGACCTGGGTGCCGTACGAGTTGACGGTGGGGTCGCCCGGCTTGGCCGGACGTCCGCCCTCGTTGCTCACGTACAGCTTGGAGCCGACCACGGTCATGTCGCGCGGGGCGTTGCCCACGGCCCAGCTCTGCTTGATCGCGCCGGTGGCGGCGTCGATGGCGACCACGCGGTTCTGGCCGTTGACCGCGGAGTACACGGTCGAGCCGTCGGCGGAGAACACGGCTTCGCCGACGAGTGCGTGCTTCGACCCGTCCGCCGGGATGCTCACGGTCTTCGGGTCGGCGACCGTGCCGTCCGCGTTCACGGTGAACCGGGTGTAGCCGTCGGTCTGGCCGAGCCACAGCTGTGTACCGTCGGGCGAGTACGTCGGGCCTTCCTGGCCCACGCTGTTGTTCGCTATGCGCGGGTTCGAGGACGCCGCGGTGCTGACGACCTGCTGGACCTTCCAGGTCTTCAGGTCCACGAGCTCCAGCGTGCCCGCGCCGTCGGTCACCGAGGCGGCGAGGTGTGTGCCGTCCGGGCTGACCGAGGACGACATGATCTTGCCCTCGTTCATGACGAGACGGTCGCCGTACGGGGCGATGTACTGGTCGCTGGAGACGACCTGTCCCTGATCGGTCGTCTGACCGACCTGGTCGAAGCCGAACTGGTGGGTCTGGGCGAACGCGGTGCCGGTGGCGACGAGGGCGACGGCGGTGGCCCCTGCGGTGAGCAGGGGGGCTCGGCGGCCGACTCGTCTACCGAGAAGGACGGACCGCTCCTTCTCGACACGCCTGCGGCGGCGTGTTACCTGCATGGAGTCATCCCTTCGGGGTGGAGGACAGCAGCTCGACGTTGCCGTCGAACTGCCAGAGCGGGTTCGGTGCGTCCCCGTCGGGGGTGCGCACCAGGAAGTAGCCGTTCACTTCCTTCGGTCCGTCGCCGTCGGCGACGAACCGCCCGTCAGCGGTGACGTCGAGTTGGTAGATGGCCGTCCCCACGGCCTCGACGTCGGGAAGGTGCCAGGACACGACACAACGCCAGTCGTTCCCGGCTCCTTCGGCGGCGCGCTGGCCCGCGCCCTTGTCGCACGCCGCCGACGCCCGCAGCCGGGCCTCGGTGACGGCTGGTCTGTTGAGCTCCTCGGTCTGGAGGCGGTAGAGGTGGGCGAACGCCGTGGCGACCGACCGCTGCACCTCGTCCTGCCGGATCCCGGAGCCCATGGAGGGGGTCGCCAGGCCGATGACCGTCACGGTGACGGCGACCAGGGCGACCAGCGGCAGCAGTCCTGCGGTGACCGCGCGGCGCGCGGAGCCGTCGTAGGTCAGGTCGGTGAAGTCCCGCCGCAGGAAGAGCAGATACGCGAGCGTGGCCGCGACGGCGGCCCACACCAGGCTGACAACGATGCCCATGAGCAGGGGGGCGATCTGGGCGGGGCTGGTGAACAGCCCGTTCCAGGCGATGAAGGCGTAGCCGGGCAGGGCGAGGCGTACGGCGACGGGCAGCGGCAGCATCTGGGCGATCTGCATCGCGAGCGCCACCAGCGCGGGCAGCAGCAGTCCCATCGGGGAGCGGCCCAGCGCGACCGAGCCGAGCAGGCCGATGCCGGCGAGGGCGAGCGTCGGGGCGAGCACGCAGGCCCAGGCGAGCAGGACCTTGCCCGCGGCGTCGGACGGGGCGAGGAGATGGCCGTCGAGGCCGACCAGCGGCTGACGGCCCACGGCCAGCACTCCGCCGACCGTGCTGGAGAGGGCCAGTCCGGCCACCAGCAGCAGGATGACGGTGAGGCTGGCGAGGGCCTTCGCGACGAAGATCCGCCGCGGCGAGCGCACGGCCACCAGCAGATGGCGCCAGGTGCCGAGCCGGTCCTCGGAGGCGAACACGTCGCCGGCGACGACGGAGGTCAGCAGCGGCAGCGCCCAGGTGCCCGCGAAGCCGAGCATCACCAGGGGTCCGGCCCATCCGGTGGCGTGCATCCAGCGGCCGAAGAGGGTGTCGGAGGGCAGGGTGCTCTGCCGGCTGACCCCGGCGACGAACAGCGCGGGGGCGATCCAGCAGGCGAGGACGAGCAGCCGGATGCGCCACTGCGAGACGAGTTTGACGAGTTCGAAGCGATAGCCGCGGGTCACCGGGACACGGCGGGCGGCGCCTGCGCCGGTCGCGGGGGCGGGGGCGGGGGCGGGGGTGAGGGTCGCGGTCATCGGCCGGCCTCCTGGTGTTCGACCGGCCGTGCGGTCTCCTGTCCGGCCGACCGCGCGGCAGGGCGGTCGGCCCGGGGCTCCGCCGGCTCCTCCGACTCCTGTTCCGTGAGGGCCAGGAAGGCGGCCTCCAGCGGGGACACGACCGGGGTGAGCTCCCGTACGGCGATGTCCGCCCGGACGAGCCGTGCCACCAGGGTGTCGAGGGCGGGCACCAGGGCCCGGACGACGAGCCGTTCGGTGTCCTGGCGCGTCCGGATGTCGTCCACGACGCGGACGCCCGCGGTGTCCTCGGCCTCCCGGCGCGCGGCCCGCGCGTCGGAGGTGAGGAGCCGGTAGTCGAGTTCGCGGTTCTCGGCCGCGAGTTTGCTCACCGGTCCGGTGAACACGACCCGCCCGGTGGCGAGGATGGTGACCTCGGAGCACAGGGCCTCCAGGTCGTCCATGCGGTGACTGGAGAGGACGACGGCGGTGCCCTCGGCCGCGAGCCCGGTGAGGACCCGGTGCACATGCCTCTTGCCCGACGGGTCGAGGCCGTTGGCGGGCTCGTCGAGCACGAGCAGCCGGGGCCTGGTGAGCAGGGCGGCGGCGAGCCCGAGCCGCTGGCGCATGCCGAGGGAGAAGCCGCGGGTGCGGTCGTCGGCGACGTCGGTGAGTCCGACCTGGGCGAGCACGTCGTCGATGTCCGTCGTCCGCGCGTCGCCGCCGCGCAGTGTGACCAGGGCGGCGAGGTTCTGCCGGGCGGTCAGCGAGGGGTAGAGACCGGGGCCGTCGACGAAGCCGGCGACGCCGTCCGGTGCGGTGAGGGCCCGGCCGACCGGCGAACCCAGGATCTCCAGGCTGCCGCTGTCGGCGACGGCCAGGCCGAGCAGCAGACCGAGCAGGGTGGTCTTGCCCGCGCCGTTCGGACCGACCAGGCCGTGGATCCGGCCCTGTGCCACGTCCAGGTCGACGCCGTCGAGGGCGACGACGTCGCCGAAGCACTTGGTGACGGCGCGTGCCCGGAGTGCGAGGGGTGTGTCCGGTGTGTCCATGGGTCCCTTCTTTCGAAGCCTCCAGGGACCATAAGGAGGGCATAAAGCTCAGGCGGGAACCGCGGGTTGAACGTTCCCGGAACGGAACCCCATGGAATTCCCATGTACCGATGGACACATGGACCCCACGACGCACGGCGCGGGGGCGCGAACCGACGGGTGAGCAGGGGTCACGCGGGGCGGGCGGGGCGGGCGGGGTGCGGCGGAGGTGTGCTCAGCCGAGCAGCCGGGCGAACGCGTCGTAGGCCCGGTCGTCGAAGAGGACGAAGCCGACCGTCTCCACGGCCGTGTCCGTCGCACGGACGGTCTCCACCGCGATGCGGGCGCCGTCGTCCATGGGCCAGCCGTAGACGCCGGTGGACACGGCGGGGAACAGGACGCTGCGGGCGCCGAGTCCGTCGGCCACCTCCAGCGAGCGGCGGTAGCAGGAGGCGAGCAGCGCGGAGCGGTCCTCGGTGACGGACCAGACCGGGCCGACGGTGTGGATCACCCAGCGGGCGTCCAGGTCGCCCGCGGTGGTGGCGACGGCCTCGCCGGTGGGCAGGCCCTTTCCGTAGTGCGAGGCCCGCAGCCTGCGGCAGGCGTCGAGGACGGCGGGGCCCCCGCGGCGGTGGATCGCGCCGTCGACGCCGCCTCCGCCGAGGAGGGAGGAGTTGGCGGCGTTGACGATGGCGTCGGCGCTCTGCCGGGTGATGTCGCCCCGTACCAGCGTGAGGGTGGTCATGCCTGTCGCAGCCTCCTCCACACGGCCTTCGCCGCGTTGTGTCCCGACATGCCGTGCACACCGGGGCCGGGCGGGGTGGCCGAGGAGCAGATGAACACCGCGGGGTGCGGTGTGTGGTACGGGAACAGGGAGGGCTTGGGGCGCAGCAGGAGCTGGAGTCCGGAGACCGCGCCGGAGGAGATGTCGCCGCCGACGTAGTTGGCGTTGCGGGCGGCCAGTTCGGGCGGTCCCGCGGTGGCGCGGGCGAGGACCCGGTCGCGGAACCCCGGGGCGAAGCGCTCCAGTTGGCGTTCCATGGCGTCGGTGAGGTCGCCGGTCCAGCCGTTGGGGACATGGGCGTAGGCCCAGAAGACGTGCTTGCCCTCGGGGGCGCGGGTGGGGTCGGCGACGCTGGGCTGCACGGTGATGAGGAACGGCGGTTCGGGGGCGCGGTCCTCGCGGGAGGCGGCGCGCAGCGCGGCGCCGATCTCGGCGCTGTCGGCGCCGATCTGCACCGTGCCGGCGGCGCGCGCCTCGGGGGCGGTCCAGGGCACCGGGCCGTCGAGGGCGTAGTCGATCTTGTAGACACCGGGGCCGTAGCGGTAGTTCGCGTAGTGGCTGCCGAAGCCCGCGATGCGGGCGAGGGCGGTGGGCGAGGTGTCGAAGACGTAGGCCCGCGCGGGCGGCAGGTCGTCGAGCCGCTTGACCTCGTAGTCGGTGTGGACGGCGCCGCCGAGGTCGAGGAGGTACGCGGCGAGGGCGTCGGAGATCGACTGGGAGCCGCCGCGGGCGACGGGCCAGCCGCGGGCGTGCGCGGCCAGGGCGAAGACGAGGCCGACGGCGCCGGTGGCGAAGCCGCCCAGGGGTGCCATGACGTGGGCGACGAGCCCGGCGAACAGGGTGCGGGCGCGTTCGTCGTGGAAGCGGCGGGTCAGCAGGGTGGAGGGGGGCAGTCCGACGAGGCCGAAGCGGGCGAGGGTGACCGGGTCGCGCGGGAGCCTGGTCAGCGGCAGGGACATGAAGTCGTGGGCCAGGGTGTCCCACTTGGTGAGGAACGGTTCGACCAGTCGGCGGTACGTCCCCGCGTCGCGCGGTCCGAAGGAGGCGGCGGTCTCGGCGACGGAGCGGGCCAGCACAGCGGCGGTGCCGTCGGGGAAGGGGTGGGCCATGGGCAGGGGCGGCTGCGCCCATTCCAGGCCGTAGCGCTCCAGGGGCATCGCGCGGAAGGCGGGTGAGTTGATGCCGAGGGGGTGGGCGGCGGAGCAGGGGTCGTGGCGGAAGCCGGGGAGGGTCAGCTCCTCGGTGCGGGCGCCGCCGCCGACGGTGTCACGGGCCTCGAAGAGGGCGACGGAGAAACCGCGGCGGGCCAGCTCCACGGCAGCCGTCAGCCCGTTCGGTCCCGCTCCCACCACGACCGCATCGAGCATCGACGGCACCTTCGGACCCCTTCGTCAACCGACGGCCACTGAGATCAGCATATGCCGCCCCACCGACAGCCCGGCCGCCCCGGTGACACCGGGGAACCCCGCGGCCACGCCCCGTTCCCAAGCGGAATCGGCGCCCCGACGATCCCGCCCCGGCCGAGCTGCCCGCACCGGGCGTAAGCGGAACCCTCGCCCGCCGCTGCGGCCGGGGCCGGTCGTCCGGCGGCGGCCGCAGCCCTCGGAGCGCTCGGCGGCGCTCGGCGACTTCCGGCGGCTCCCGGCGGCCTCAGATGTCCTCGCCCGAGAGCAGGCGGCGTATCCGCTCGGCCGTCGCGGTGTCGCGGGCCGCCGTGAACGGCAGGGTGTTGTCGCCCGCGACGCGGAACGGCTCACCGGTGAGCGTGACGTGCGTGCCGCCCGCCTCCTCGACCAGGAGCAGCCCCGCGGCGTGGTCCCAGGCTGCCTCCCAGGAGAAGGCGGTCGCGTCCAACTCGCCGCGGGCGACGGCGAGGTACTCCAGCCCGGCCGATCCGCACGAGCGCGGGGCGACGCCGTCGGTCCACAGCCGGAACAGGACCCGCTTCTGCGCGTCCGTCGTGTAGTCCGGGTGCGAGGCGGCGACGCGCAGGTCCTTCCCGGGTTCCGGCGCCCCCGCGAACAGCCGGACGCCGTCCAGGTACGCGCCCCTGCCCCGGACGGCCGTGGCGAACTGCTCGCGGGCCGCCGCGTAGGTCCAGGAGGCGAGGACCACGCCCCGGTGGGCGAGCGCGACCAGCGTGCAGAAACCGGAGTCGCCGTGCACGAACTGCCGTGTGCCGTCGACCGGGTCGACTATCCACACGGGCGCGTCGCCGCGCAGCGCGTCGTAGGTCGCCGGGTCGGCGTGGACCGCCTCCTCGCCGACCACGACCGAGCCGGGCAGCAGCCCGCCCAGCACCTTGGTGAGATACCGCTCGGCGAGGCGGTCGGCGTCGGTCACCAGGTCGTGCGGCCCGCTCTTCTGGTCGACCTCGTGGTCGGCGAGCCGGCGGAAGCGGGGCAGGATCTCGGTCGCCGCGGCCGTACGGACCGCTTCCTCGACGTCGGCCGAGCGGTGCGCGAGAAACTCGTCGATGGTTTCCGTGTCTGCGATCATGCCTCCATGAGAGCACGCGGCGCTGACAATCCCCGCCGGTCCGGTGCACCGGGGATGGAATCAGGACGAACAGCCGGTGGCGGGGCTCAGCGGCCCACGGCGTAGCCCTGCATCCCGCGCGGGTTGGCCGCCGCCGACAGGATGCCGGTGCGCGGGTCCCGGGCCACCGCGCACAGCCGCCCCTCGGACCAGGCGTCGCCGACGGTGACGTCGTGGCCGCGCCGGCGCAGCTCCTCGACGACGGCGGGGTCGGTGCGTGCCTCCACGGTCACGCTGCCGGGGCGCCGGCCGCGCGGGTAGAAGGAGCTGGGGAAGCTGTCGTTGTGCCAGTTCGGGGCGTCGACGGCGCCCTGGAGGTCGAGTCCGCCGCGCACGGGGGCGCGCTGGGCGACGGCGAGGAAGAAGTGCAGCTGCCACTGGTCCTGCTGGTCGCCGCCCGGTGTCCCGAAGGCCAGGACCGGCACCCCGTCGCGCAGCGCGAGGGACGGGGTGAGCGTGGTGCGGGGGCGGCGGCCGGGGGTGAGGGAGTTGGGCAGGCCCTCCTCCAGCCAGGTCATCTGGAGCCGGGTGCCGAGCGGGAAGCCGAGTTCGGGCACGACGGGGTTGGACTGGAGCCAGCCCCCGCTGGGCGTGGCCGCGATCATGTTGCCCCACCGGTCGACGACGTCGAGGTGACAGGTGTCCCCGCGCGTGGAGCCGTCGGCTGCGACCACCTGCTCTCCGGGGAACGTCGCGACCGTGGGTTCGCCCGCGCCGAGGGGGTCGAAGCCCCGCTCGCCGGCCGTCGCCAGGCGCGCGTGGGCGGGCAGCCGCGGGGTGCGGCCGCCGGGGCTGCCGGGCCGCAGGTCGAGGGCCGCCCGGTCGCCGACGAGGGCGCGGCGGACGGCGTTGTACTCGTCGGAGAGCAGGTCGGCGAGGGGTACGTCGGCCGCGTCGCCGTACCACGCCTCCCGGTCGGCCATGGCGAGCTTGCAGCCCTCGACGAGCAGATGGATGTGGTCGGCGGTGCCGGGGGCGGGCAACTCCGGCGGGAGCAGGGCGAGTTGCTGGAGGAAGGCGGGGCCCTGGCTCCACGGTCCCGCCTTGCACACGGTCCAGCCGTTCCAGTCGTACGTCACCGGGCTCTCGTACGTGGCGGACCAGCCGGCGAGGTCGTCGGCGCTCAGCGTGCCGGTGTGGTGTTCGCCGCTGGTGTCCAGGGTGGGCCGCCCGGACTGCCGTACCAGTGCCTCGGCGATGAAGCCGGAGCGCCAGACCTCGCGGGCGGCGTCGATACGGGCCTCGCGGTCGCCCGCGCCCGCGGTCTCGGCGAGCAGCCGCTTCCAGGTGGCGGCGAGGGCGGGGTTGCGCAGCAGTCGGCCGGGGCGGGGGGCCTCGCCGCCGGGCAGGTAGAGCTCAGCCGAGGAGGTCCATTCGGTCTCGAAGAGTTCCCGGACGCTCTCGACGGTGCCGCCGACGTTCTCCACGGGCGCGTGTCCGTGTTCGGCGTATCCGATGGCGTGGGCGAGGACGTCGTCCAGGGACTTGGTGCCGTGGTCGCGCAGCAGGAGCATCCAGGCGTCGAAGGCGCCGGGGACGGCGGCGGCGAGGGGTCCGGTGCCGGGGACGAGTTCCAGGCCGAGTCCGCGGTAGTGGGCGACGGTCGCTCCGGCCGGCGCGACGCCCTGCCCGCACAGCACCCGGACCTCGCCGCCCGCGGGGGCGAGGATGATCGGCACCTCGCCGGCGGGCCCGTTGAGGTGCGGCTCGACGACGTGCAGCACGAACGCGCCCGCGACGGCGGCGTCATAGGCGTTGCCGCCGCTCTCCAGCACGGCCATGGCCGACTGCGAGGCGAGCCAATGGGTGGACGACACCATGCCGAAGGTGCCCTGAAGAGTGGGGCGGGTACTGAACACGACGACCTCTCACCTCGCTGCCTGCGCGCCCGACCGAACGGGCCGACGCTGGAACCGGGTCCTGGAGGGACCGGGGGTGAACGGAGCCACCCCTGTCCCCCTCCCTCCCCCGCCGGACCGCGGACCACTCCCGTCCCCCGGGCGGGAAGGCCGCCCCGCCGGCGGGAGGACGTCGCACACGTCGCGTCGCGCCGGCTTCGTCACGCCTCTTCGCGGGCGGGGCCGGGACGCCGGGTGGGGAGCGCCGCGCGGAGGGCCGACCAGGAGCGGTGGTGTTTGAAGGGGAGTTCGAAGACGCGGGCGAAGGCGTGGGCCGCGAGGAGGGAGGTGGGGACGGCCAGGAGGAGGGTGAGGGTGAAGGTGGGCAGGCCCGGTGCGACGTGGTGGGGGGCGATCCGGCGGATGACGACCATGACGATCGGCAGGTGGATCAGGTAGAGGCTGTACGAGGAGGCGCCCAGTGCGCTCACCGCGCGCGTGGACAGCAGCCGTACCAGCAGGGCGGGACGGCCCGTGGCGACGGCGACCAGGAGCAGCGTCATCGCCGGGGCCACGGCGAGGTCGATCCAGAAGTAGTGGCCCACCGTCCAGACGGGGCCCTTGGCCAGGACGAGGGCCAGCGGGGGCAGCGCGGACAGAGCGGCGAGCCACGGCCAGGGCAGCCGGCGGATCCGGTCCGGCGCGGCGACGATCCCGGCGCCGACGAGCCCCGCCACGAAGACGGGCGCGAGGTTCGGCGCCAGCCAGTTGTCGCCCTCCGCCGGTGTCCCGTGCGCCAGCACCAGCGCGCCGGCGGCCACCAGCAGGGTCGTGCCCCCGGCCAGGACCACCGCCCCGAGGCGCCGCCGCACCAGCAGCAGGAGCGGGAAGAGGAGGTACAGCTCGGCCTCCACCCCGATCGACCAGAACGCCCCGTTGGGTGTGGGCGCCAGGAACAGGTCCTGGAGGACCAGGCCGTACACGAGGACGGAGGCACCCGTGGGCGGACCGTGGTGCGAGGCGGGCACCACGAGCCGGGCGACGAGCAGGCTCAGCACGAGGGCGGCCCAGTACGGGGGCAGGATGCGCCACGCGCGCCGGCGCAGGAAGCGGGCCGTGCCGCCGAGCCGCCAGCCGTGGCGGGCCGCGGACAGGGCCAGCGAGAAGCCCGACAGCACGAGGAAGAAGACGACGGCGAGGCGTCCGTACATCAGCCAGCCGAGCCAGGCCGGACCGGAGTTGCGGGGGAATCCCGGGAAGGTCAGCAGCCAGCAGTGGAACAGGACCACGTACAGGGCCGCCAGTCCGCGCAGCCCGTCCAGACCCCGCACCTGCCCGGCCCCGTGCGCCCCTCCCGGCTCCGCCGCGACGGCGCCCGCCGGGACCGGCCCTTCGGGGACCGGCCTCTCCGAGATCGTCTCCGCCGACATCGTCCCGTCCCTTCCCCCGACACCGTCCGCGCCGCGTTTCCGGGCAGCGCGGAGCACACCCGTAGTGACTGGTACGGCGCGACGACCGGCGGCGTTCAACCGGTCCCGGAACAGGGACGGCGCCCTCCGCGGGCCGGATGCACATGGTTCGTCCCGTGATGCGCGGGACGTGCGCGCGCCGGACCCGTCACGGCGCGGGTACGGAGCGAGTTGGCCCTTCCGCCCCACAGGCAGTCGTGTGACACTGTCGTTCCGTCCGCGGTGCGGACCACCTCCGCACACCCTCCCCCACGAGAAGTGCGCCGTGACCTCCCTTCCCCTGCCGCTCACCCTCACCGCGCGCCTGTCGCCGGTCGCCGTGCTGGCCGTGGCCGGCTGGGCGCTCACCTCGGGACCGTTCGCCGCGGCTCCCGCCGACGCGCACCAGCCGGACCGGAAGCAGCCCGAGCAGTCGGCGTCGGCCCCCTCGACCACGGCCGTGTCGAAGACGTACGACGCGGCTCCCTCGCCGTGCGCGAGCGTGGGCGACGCGACGGTCAAGTCCCTGGTGCCCGGCGCCAAAACGACGGGCAAGGAGATCCCGTCGACCAACAGCAAGCTGCGCCGCACCTGTTCCTGGAACGCCCTGAAGGGCTTCGACTACCGCTGGCTCGACGTCTCGTACGAGATCACGCAGTCCGACGACGTGGCCCGCAAGGAGTACCAGGAGCGCGTCAAGGAGAAGAGCGGCGGCGGGAACGTGCCGGGTGTCGGCGACGCCGGCTACTCGGTGGTGAACCTGACCACGGAGGACAAGCAGCAGACGCGGGAGGGCGTGGTGATCGTGCAGGCGTCCAACGCGCTGGTGGTGATCACGTACAACGGCAGCGACTTCGAGACCAAGAAGGCGCCGGGCACGGACGAGATCAACAAGGGCGCCATCAAGGCGGCGAAGAACGCGGTGGCGGTGCTGGAGGGCGGCAGGGCCGGCTGACCCCACCGCCCCCCTCCGACGGGACCCCGCCCTCCGGGCCGGGTCCGGTCGGCTAGACGGTCCGGGGCCGCTTCCCGGTGAGCAGCATGAGGACCAGGTACAGCACCAGCGAGGTGCCGAGCCCCACCGCCCAGCCGTAGTCGGCGAGCGGGGACAGCGCCGGTACGGGTGTGCCGTCGAAGATCGGCCGGAAGCTCGCCCCGCCGATCGCCAGGACGCCGCCCGCCAGGAACGCGACGACGGCCCGCCAGTTCCAGCCGCCGTCGTACCAGTACCGTCCGCCCTCGCGGTAGAGGTCGGCGAGGTCGAGGCGGGTGCGGCGCAGCAGCCAGTAGTCGGCGATGAGGATGCCGGCGACCGTGCCGAGCAGTCCGCCGACGAGGCCGAGCCAGGTGAAGATGTAGCCCTGCGGGTCGGAGTACAGCTTCCACGGGAAGATCAGCACCGCGAGGACGGCGGTGACGAGCGCGCCGGTGCGGAAACTGACCTTGCGGGGCGCGACGTTGGAGAAGTCGAACGCGGGCGAGACCAGGTTGGCCGCGATGTTCACGGACAGGGTCGCGACGAGCACGGTCACCAACGCGTAGAGCAGTCCCACCACGTTGTCGGTCTTCGCTGCCAACTGGACCGGGTCCCAGACGGGTTCGCCGTACACGGCCTGCGAGCCGGAGGTGACCAGCACGGACAGGAACGCGAACAGCGTCATCGTCGTGGGCAGTCCGAGGGCCTGTCCGACGGTCTGTGCCCTCTGGCTCCTGCCGTAGCGCGTGAAGTCGGGGATGTTCAGGGACAGCGTGGACCAGAAGCCGATCATGCCCATCAGGGAGGGCCAGAACAGCTTCCAGAAGTCGCCGTCCCAGCCGAGCTTGGAGGGCTGGTCGAAGAGCGGGCCGACGCCGCCCGCGCGGTCGCTCATCCACCACAGCATCACGAAGGCGCCGACGAGCACGAAGGGCGCCGCCCAGTTCTCGAAGCGGCGGATGGTCTCCATGCCCCGGTGGATGATGGCGAGTTGGACGACCCAGAAGATCGCGAACGACAGCCACATGGTCCAGGCGTGGCCGCCGAACTCCGCCGCGTTCGCCCAGCCGTCGCCGATGAGCTTGCCGGCGAGGAAGTAGATGGCCTCGCCGCCGATCCAGGTCTGGATGCCGAACCAGCCGCAGGCCACCAGCGCCCGCACCACGGCGGGGAGGTTGGCACCGCGCACGCCGAAGCTGGCGCGGGCGAACACCGGGAAGGGGATGCCGTACTTCGGCCCCGCGTGGCCGGTGAGCAGCATCGGGACGAGGACGATCAGATTGGCGAGGGCGATGGTGAACACGGCCTGTTTCCAGTCCATGCCCACCGCGATCAGCCCGGAGGCCAGCGTCCAGGAGGCGGTGTTGTGCGCCATGCCGACCCACAGCGCGGAGAAGTTGTACGTGGTCCAGGTGCGCTTCTCGACGGGGACGGGCAGCAGGTCCTGGTTGGCGTACGGGCCGTCGGGCGCGGCCGCGCCGGGGGCGATGGCCACGCGGCCGTCGGCGAGGGTGACTTGGGAGGTCGGCGGTATCGAGGAGGGAGCGGTGTCCGTCATGAGCGGGCCAATCGACGGGGACGGGACGGGATGTGCCGTGCGGGCGGCGCCGGTCAGCCGAGGGCGGGGATCACCTGGTCGCCGTACGTGTCGATGACCGCCTCCTGGGCGTCGTGCATGTCGTAGACCGCGAACTGGTCGACGCCCAGCGCCCGCAGCGCGGTCAGCTTCTCGATGTGCCGTTCCACGGGGCCGATGACGCAGAAGCGGTCCACGATCTCGTCCGGCACGAACCGGGTGTCGGGGTTGCCGCTGCGTCCGTGGTGGGAGTAGTCGTAGCCCTCACGGGCCTTGATGTAGGCGGTGAGTTCGTCGGGGACGGCGGCGGAGTGCTCGCCGTAGCGGGCGACCAGGTCGGCAACGTGGTTGCCGACCATCCCGCCGAACCAGCGGCACTGGTCACGGGCGTGGGCGAGCGCCTCGGGCGAGTCGTCCTCGGTGACGTAGGCGGGGGCCGCCACGCAGACCTTGACGTCGGCGGGGTCGCGCCCCGCCTCGGCCGCGGCGTCCTTGACGGCCTTGACCATGTACTCGGTGAGATAGAGGTCGGCGAGCTGGAGGATGAATCCGTCGGCCTCCTCGCCGGCCATCCGCAGCGCCTTGGGGCCGTACGCGGCCATCCACACGGGCAGTTCGGCGCCGGGCCGCACCCAGGGGAACCTGATGACCGTGCCGCCGAGGTCGGCCTCGTCGCCGCGGGCCAGGGCCCGGATGACCTTCATGGCCTCGCTGATCCTGGCCAGGGTGTTGGGCCTGCGGCCGGCGACGCGCATCGCCGAGTCGCCGCGTCCGATGCCGCAGACCGTGCGGTTGCCGAACATGTCGTTGAGCGTGGCGAAGGTGGAGGCGGTCACCTCCCAGGTGCGGGTGCCCGGGTTGGTGACCATCGGGCCGACCGTCAGGTGCTCGGTCCGCGCGAGGATCTGGCTGTGGATGACGAACGGCTCCTGCCAGAGCACGGCGGAGTCGAAGGTCCAGCCGTACCGGAAGCCGTTGCGTTCGGCCCGCTGCATCAGGCTGATCACCCGGGAGGCCGGCGGGTCGGTCTGCAGGACGAGTCCGAAGTCCATGGGCGCCACTCCTAGTTCAGGTACTGACAGGTCGAGCGCGGGGTGTAGACGCCGTGTCCGGCGCGCCCGGTGTACTCCCGCTCGGTGATGACGGGTTCGCCGCGCGAGAGGACCGTCTCGACCCGGCCGGTGACGCGTCTGCCCTCGTACGCCGAGTAGTCGACGTTCATGTGGTGGGTGGCGGCGGACAGGACCTGCTCGGCGTGGGGGTCGTAGATGACGACGTCCGCGTCGGCGCCGGGGGCGATGGTGCCCTTCTTCGGGTAGAGGCCGAACATCCGGGCCGGGGTGGCGCAGGCGATCTCGATCCAGCGGCGGCGGGTGAGGTGCCCGTCGACCACGGCCTGGTGGAGCAGGTCCATGCGGTTCTCCACGCCGGGCAGCCCGTTGGGGATCTTGGAGAAGTCGCCCCGGCCCAGCTCCTTCTGGCCCGTGAAGCAGAACGGGCAGTGGTCGGTGGAGACCACCTGGAGGTCGTTGGTGCGCAGGCCCCGCCAGAGCGCGGCCTGGTGCTCCCTCGGCCGGAGGGGCGTGCTGCACACGTACTTGGCGCCCTCGAAGTCCGGTTCGGCGAGGTTGTCCGTCGACAGGAACAGGTACTGCGGGCAGGTCTCGCCGAAGACGGGCAGGCCCTCGTCGCGGGCGCGGGCGAGTTCGGCGACCGCCTCGGTCGCGGAGACGTGCACGACGTACAGGGGCGCCCCGGCGACCTGGGAGAGCCGGATCGCCCGGTGGGTGGCCTCGGCCTCCAGCAGGGCCTTGCGGACCTCGCCGTGGTACCGGGGGTCGGTCTCGCCGCGGGCGAGGGCCTGTTCGACCAGGACGTCGATGGCGATGCCGTTCTCGGCGTGCATCATGATCAGCCCGCCGTTGTCGGCGGCACGCTGCATGGCCCGCAGGATCTGGCCGTCGTCGCTGTAGAAGACGCCCGGGTAGGCCATGAACTGCTTGAAGGAGGTGACGCCCTCCTCCACGAGCAGGTCCATCTCCTTCAGCGTCTCCTCGTTCACGTCGGAGACGATCATGTGGAAGCCGTAGTCGACGGCGCAGTTGCCCTCGGCCTTGGCGTGCCAGGCGTCCAGGCCCTCGCGCAGGGTGGAGCCGACGGTCTGGATGGCGAAGTCCACGATGGTGGTGGTGCCGCCCCAGGCGGCGGCCCGGGTGCCGGTCTCGAAGGTGTCGGCTGCGGTGGTCCCTCCGAACGGCATCTCCATGTGGGTGTGGGCGTCGACACCGCCCGGGACGACGTACTTCCCGGTGGCGTCGACGATCCGCTCGGCGGTGAACGCCTCGGCGGCGGGGGTCCCGGAGGCGGCGAGGGCGGCGATGCGGCCGTCCTCGATCAGGACGTCGGCGTGGATCTCGTCGGACGCGGTGATGACGAGTCCACCGCGGATGACGGTACGGGTCATGCTCCCTCTCCTGTCGTGGAAGGGCGGTCGTGCGAGGCGCTGTCGCGGTCGTGCGGGTGCGGTCGCGGTCGTGCAGGTGCGGTCGCGGGAGGCGCTGCCGGGCGACGGGCGGTCGTCGCGGCGCCGCGGGGGGCCGGGGGGCCCGCCGGCGCGGGGGGGGGGCCGGCGCGGGGCCGCCAGCGGGTGGGGGGCGGGGGGGGGGCCCGGGTGGCGGCCGCCCGGGGGGGGGGCCGGGGGAACCCGGCCGGCGCGGGGCGGGGCCCTCAGGCCGCCGTCATCCGGTGACGCGCAGGGCGTTCTCCAGGATCGCGGCGCCCTCCTCGGCCTCCGCGACGGTGAGTGACAGCGGTGGGGCGATGCGCAGCGCGCTGGTGTCGTGCCCGCCGCCCTTGCCGATGAGCAGCCCGCCCTCGCGGGCCGCCTCCAGGACGGCCGACGCGGCCTGCGGGTCGGCCTGGTCGGTGCCGGGCTTCACCAGCTCGACGCCGATCATCAGTCCGCGTCCGCGCACCTCCCGTACGCCGGGCAGCGACTCGGCCGCGGCCCGCAGCCGCTCGATGAGCAGCCCGCCGACCCGCCGGGCGTTGCCCTGGAGGTCGTGCTCCAGCAGGTACGTCAGGTTGGCGAGGCCCGCGGCCATGGTGACCTGGGTGCCGCCGAACGTCGAAATGCTGTTGCTGTCCAGGCAGTTCATGATGTCGGCGCGGGCGACCACACCTCCGACGGACATGCCGTTGCCGATGCCCTTGGCGAAGGTGAGGAGGTCCGGCGGCCCGCTCTGCGCGTGCGCCTGCCAGCCCCAGAAGTGGTCCCCGGTGCGGCCCCAGCCGGTCTGCACCTCGTCGGCGATCCACAGGATGCCGTGCTCCTGGAGGACCTGCCGGAAGGCGGCGTACAGGCCGTCGGGCGGCGAGGTGAAGCCGCCGACGCCCTGGACGGGTTCGGCGATCAGGGCGGCGGGGGCGCGGGTGTGGCCTAGGAGGTCGCGCAGGTCGGCGACGCAGGCCACGATGAACTCCTCGTCCGTGAGGTGGGCGAAGGGGCCGCGGGTGCGGACGCCGCCGTGGACGTAGAGGGCCTGGAGCGGGGACAGGGAGGTCGGGGACCAGCCGCGGTTGCCGGTGATGCCGACGGAGCTGAAGGAGCGGCCGTGGTAGCTGTTGCGCATGGCGAGGACGGTGTTGCTGCGCCGGTAGGCGGTGGCGAGCAGCAGGGCGGTGTCGTTGGCCTCGGTGCCGGAGGTCGTGAAGAACACACGGGCGTCCGGGATGCCGCTCAACTCGGCGATGCGCTCGGCGAGTTCGACCATCGGCCGGTTGAGGTAGAGCGTGGAGGAGTGGATGATCCGGCCGGCCTGCTCGGCGACCGCCTTGGTCACCTCGGGCAGGGCGTGCGCGGTCATCGTGGTGAGGATGCCGCCGAAGAAGTCGAGGTAGCGGTTGCCGCGGGAGTCCCAGACGTGGCGGCCCTCGCCGTGGGTGATCTCCAGGGGGTCCTCGTAGTAGAGGGCGAGCCAGTCGGGCAGGACGCCGCGGTGGCGGGAGTAGAGGTCGTTCATGGCTGGACCAGCCCTTCGTAGGCGTCGGGGCGGCGGTCGCGGTAGAAGGCCCACTGCTGCCGCACCTCGTCGATCAGGTCGAAGTCGAGGTCACGGACGACGAGTTCCTCGCTCTTGTCGCTCGCCACCTCCCCCACGAACTGCCCACGCGGGTCGACGAAGTAGCTCGTTCCGTAGAAGTCGTTGTCGCCGTACTCCTCCTGTCCGACCCGGTTGATGGCGGCGACGAAGTACTCGTTGGCGACGGCCGCCGCGGGCTGCTCCAGCTGCCACAGGTGGGCCGAGAGGCCGCGCGAGGTGGCCGACGGGTTGTAGACCAGCTGGGCCCCGCCCAGGCCGAGTTGGCGCCAGCCCTCGGGGAAGTGGCGGTCGTAGCAGATGTAGACGCCGATCTTGCCGACGGCGGTGTCGAAGACGGGCCAGCCGGCGTTGCCGGGCTTGAAGTAGTACTTCTCCCAGAAGCCCTTGACCTGCGGGATGTGGTGCTTGCGGTACTTGCCGAGGACGGTGCCGTCGGCGTCGATGACGACCGCGGTGTTGTAGTAGAAGCCGGACTGCTCGATCTCGAAGACCGGGACGACGATCACCATGCCGGTCTCGCGGGCCAGTTCGCGCATCCGACGCACCGTCGGCCCGTCCGGCACCGGCTCGGCCCACCGGTAGTGCTCCGGCTCCTGGACCTGGCAGAAGTAGGGGGCGTTGAAGACTTCCTGGAAGCCGATGATCCGCGCGCCCCGGCGGGCTGCCTCGCGGGCGTGCTCCTCATGCTTCGCGACCATGGACTCGGTGTCGCCGGTCCAGGTGGCCTGGACCAGAGCGGCGCGTACGACGTTGGCCATGAGCTGCTCCTTCGGCGGGACGTCAGAGCCTCTACGCCCGTAGACACGGGCGGTAGAGGCACGAACGTAAGCCTCCCGGAGGCCCTTGCCAAGACCATCGTCGTTAACCCGCTGAGTCGATCATGTTTCACACTCCAGTGGGTGAGCGCGGGGCCGTTCAGGCGGTGAACCCGGCGACACGCAGGGCGTGCAGCAGATCCCAGTGCCGCTCGTCGGAGACGCCCCGCGCGGCCTCCAGGAGCAGGGGCACCAGGTCACGGGGGCCGGCGGCGGCGCTGCGGGCGGCCTCCTGCGGGGTGCGCACCCGTACGTACGCGTCGAGCAGCGCCCGCACCTCGCGCTCGCGCCCCTCGGCCCCGAGGGCGAGCACGGCCGTACCGATCTCGTCGGCGGGCCGGGCCACGCCCTGCCGCAGCAGCTGCTCGCCGTCGGCGGCCCGCCCGGCCGCGGCCAGCGCGTCGGCGGCGGCCACCAGCCGCTCGGCGGGCAGCGAGACGGCCTCCCACAGCAGGGTGGCCCAGTCGGCGCCGTGCCCGGTGCGGTGCAGTGCGGCGGCGAGCAGCGGCAGCCGTACGGCGGGCCAGTGGGCGATCTCGGCGAGCAGGGCGTGCGCCTCCCCGCTGCGGCCCTCGCCGCGCAGCCGTACGAGCGTCCCGACGGCCCGCTCGACCGCACGCCGCGCCTCCGCGTCCGCCTCCGCGCCCGCGGCGGCGAGAGCGGCCGTGGGCGCGGTTCCCGGGCCGGCCCGCGGTGCCGTCCGCCGGGCCGTCCCGGACGGATCGGCCGCTTCGGCCGCGGCCGGCTCGGTGGCGGCCCCGGCGAAGCGGGCGCCGCGCGGTGTGCGGCGCCCCTGTCCGGCCGCCGGCCCGTCCGGCGCGGGCGCCTGCGGCACGACGGCCGGGGCGGTGTCGTCCTCGGCCATCCCGGCGAAGCGGGCACTGCCCCGGCGGCGCCTGCGCTGTCCGGCAGGGGCGTCCGCGGGGGCGGACCGCGCGTCCGGGGCAAGCCGTACGGGCGTCCCGTGGCCGTCGTCGCGGTCCGGTCCGCCCGCCGCCGCGTTCTCCGCACTGCGGTCCAACTCGGCCATGCGGGCGCGGAGTTCGGCGCAGCGGGCGGTGGCGCGGTCATGGTCGTCGCGGGCCCAGGCGAGGTCGAGGCGCAGCGCGCGGGCGGCGTCGGCCGTCGCCGCCGAGGCGAGCGAGCGCCCCAGCGCGGCCTGGCGCTCGGCCGCGTACCGCTGCTCGCGCAGCATCACGTCGAGCCGGTCGCCGAGGGCGTCGCGGGCTCCGGGGCGGGCGTCGTACGCGGTGAGCGCGGCCGTGTGCAGGAGCCGGGCGCGCTCCTTCTCCGCGACGGCGGTGTCCGGTCCGTACGCGACGGCGAGGTCCTGGAGGAGCGCCTCCACCACGTCCCAGGGTGGCAGTTCACGCCCGTCGAGACAGGCACGCATGCCGTCGGGGTCACGCTGCCAGAACACCCCGCACCAGCCGCCTCCCTGGTCGAGGCGGGCCAGCAGGCCGTCCAGGTAGTTCGCGAACTCCCGCACCCGAGCCGGGAGTCGATCCGCTTCCATCACCCAACTCCCGCCCGACCGGAGCACTCCGCTCCGTAGCCAACACCAGTTGTGTTACGGCGCTGCTACGGGGAGTTTTCGGCGGCCGGGTGCCCGGCGACGCGAGCGGGAGTCCGGTCCGGCGCGAGCGGCCGTCCGGCGACGTGCCAGTCACCCGTAACCGTGCCAAGGTGTTATGAACCGGCACCAAAGGAACGGAACGTCATGACCGACGGCTACCCTCCCGACCCCTTCGGTGATTTCCTGTCACGGTTCTTCGGCGGCGGCTCCCGGAGCGACGCCTCCGCCCCCCGTCACATCGACATCGGCCGCCTGCTGAGCCAACCGGCCAGGGAACTCGTACGGGGCGCCGCCCAGTACGCCGCCGAGCACGGCAGCCTGGACCTGGACACCGAGCACCTGCTGCGCGCGGCGCTCGCCACGGAGCCCACCCGCAGCCTGCTCAGCCGGGCCGGCGCCGACCCGGACACCCTGGCGACGCAGATCGACGAGCGCTCGGGCCCGGTCCAGCACCCGGCCGGCGAGGCGCCCCCGCCGACCTCGCTCTCGCTGACCCCGGCGGTCAAGCGCGCCCTGCTGGACGCGCACGACATGGCCCGGGCCGGCGGCGCCGGGTACATCGGCCCCGAGCACGTGCTCAGCGCCCTCGCGGCCAACCCCGACTCGGCGGCCGGCCACATCCTGAACGCGGCCCGGTTCACGGCCGGCGGGCTGCCTCCCGAGGCGGCCGAGACCGAGCGCCCCCGGCCGGGCACCGAGCGGCAGCGGCCGACGTCGACGCCCACGCTCGACAAGTACGGTCGCGATCTGACCGAG
Organism: Streptomyces sp. NPDC026672; assembly: GCF_040638185.1. Taxonomy (NCBI): domain Bacteria; kingdom Bacillati; phylum Actinomycetota; class Actinomycetes; order Kitasatosporales; family Streptomycetaceae; genus Streptomyces; species Streptomyces sp. NPDC026672. The sequence goes on along the minus strand of NZ_JBEZXS010000031.1, from coordinate 44,785 downwards.
CTGGCCGCGGAGGGCCGGGTCGACCCGGTGATCGGGCGGGACGAGGAGATCGAGCAGACCATCGAGGTGCTCTCCCGGCGCGGCAAGAACAATCCCGTGCTGATCGGGGACGCCGGGGTCGGCAAGACCGCGATCGTTGAGGGGCTGGCCCAGCGGATCGTCGACGGGGACGTGCCCGACGTGCTGACCGGGCGGCGGGTCGTCGCGCTCGACCTGACGGCGGTCGTGGCGGGCACCCGCTTCCGCGGCGACTTCGAGGAGCGGCTGAACAACATCGTCACGGAGATCCGCGCGCACTCCGACCAGCTGATCATCTTCATCGACGAGCTGCACACGGTCGTCGGCGCGGGCACGGGCGGCGAGGGCGGCGCGATGGACGCCGGCAACATCCTCAAGCCGGCCCTGGCCCGCGGCGAGCTGCACATCGTGGGCGCGACCACGCTGGAGGAGTTCCGGCGGATCGAGAAGGACGCGGCGCTGGCCCGCCGCTTCCAGCCGATCCTGGTGCCCGAGCCGACGGTCCCGGACGCCATCGAGATCCTGCGCGGCCTGCGGGACCGCTACGAGGCGCACCACCAGGTCCGCTACACCGACGAGGCGCTGGTCGCGGCCGTGGAGCTGTCCGACCGCTACCTCACCGACCGGCGGCTGCCCGACAAGGCGATCGACCTGATCGACCAGGCGGGCGCGCGGGTGCGGCTCGGCGCCCGGACGAAGGGCACGGACGTACGGGCCATGGAACGCGAGGCCGAGCAGCTCACCCGGGACAAGGACCAGGCGGCCGCCGACGAGCAGTACGAGCAGGCGACACGGCTGCGGGACCGGATCGCCGAGCTGAAGGGGCGGATCGCGGAGAGCACCGGCGGGGAGCCGGTCGACGAGGGGCAGCACCTGGAGGTGACGGCCGAGGCGATCGCCGAGGTGGTGTCGCGGCTCACCCACATCCCGGTCAGCCGGCTCACCCAGGAGGAGAAGGAACGCCTGCTCGGCCTGGAGGAGCACCTGCACCGGCGGGTGGTCGGACAGGAGGAGGCGGTCGCGGCGGTGGCCGAGGCGGTGCTGCGCTCACGGGCCGGGCTCGCCAGTCCCGACCGGCCGATCGGCAGCTTCCTGTTCCTCGGGCCGACGGGCGTCGGCAAGACGGAGCTGGCGCGGGCGCTGGCGGAGGCGCTGTTCGGCAGCGAGGACCGGATGGTGCGGCTCGACATGAGCGAGTACCAGGAGCGGCACACGGTGTCACGGCTGGTGGGCGCCCCGCCCGGGTACGTCGGGCACGAGGAGGCCGGTCAGCTCACCGAGGTGGTGCGGCGGCACCCGTACTCGCTGCTCCTGCTGGACGAGGTGGAGAAGGCCCATCCGGACGTCTTCAACATCCTGCTCCAGGTGCTGGACGACGGGCGGCTCACGGACGGGCAGGGCCGCACCGTGGACTTCACCAACACGGTGATCGTGATGACGAGCAACCTCGGCTCGGAGGCGATCACCCGGCGCGGTGCGGGGATCGGGTTCGGGCCGGGCGGGGCGGAGGCGGACGAGGAGGCGCGGCGGGAGCAGATCCTGCGGCCGCTGCGGGAGCACTTCCGGCCGGAGTTCCTCAACCGCATCGACGAGATCGTGGTCTTCCGGCAGCTCACGGCCGAGCAGCTGCGGCAGATCACGGACCTGCTCCTGGAACGCACCCGGCGGCTGCTGCACGCGCAGGGCATCGCGGTCGACTTCACGGACGCGGCGGTGGGCCGGCTCGCCGAGCGCGGCCACCAGCCCGAGTACGGCGCCCGGCCGCTGCGCCGCACCATCCAGCGCGAGGTGGACAACCACCTCTCCCGCCTTCTCCTGGACGGCCGCATCGGCGAGGGCACCCACGTCACGGTGGACACGGACGACACGGGGCTCACCTTCAGCACCGCACCGCCCGCTCGGGAGACCGGCGAGCCCGGGACACCCGGGGCAGCCGCGACGCCGCGGGACGACGCCGGGGACGGGGCCGCCGGGGAGGACGGCGGCCCTCGGCCCTGATCACCTCGTCGTCACCTCGTCGGGGCGACCACCATCGCGGAGCCGCCGCCCCGGCGGACCTTCTCGGCCGCCGCGAGCCACCTGCCGTCGGGCAGGCGCTGCACGCCCGTCGCCGCGCCGATCTCGGGGTTGCGGGTGAAGGAGTGGCCGATGGCCTCCAGCCGGGCCCGCTCGTCGCTGTCGTAGAGCGCGGGTTCGAGCTCGGTGGTGGCCGCGTTGCGCTGGCTGGCGCGCGGCGCGGCGATCGCGTCGACCAGCGGCAGCCCGCGGTCGAGGAACCCGGTGAGGGTCTGGAGCACGGTCGTGATGATCGTCGCGCCGCCGGGCGAGCCGAGCGCCACCACCGGCCGGTCGTGCCGGTCGAGCACGATGGTCGGCGAGATCGACGACCGGGGCCGCTTGCCGGGGCCGGGCAGGTTCGGGTCGTGGACGGCCGGGTTGGCCGGCGCGAAGGAGAAGTCGGTCAGCTCGTTGTTGAGCAGGAAGCCCCGTCCGGGCACGGTGATCGCGCTGCCGCCGGTCTGCTCGATGGTGAGCGTGTACGACACGACGTTGCCCCACTTGTCGGCGACCGTGAGGTGGGTGGTGTTCTCGCCCTCGTACGTCGTCGGCGCCGCCGTCCCCCCGGCCCCGCAGGCCGCCGGATGCCGCGGGTCGCCCGGGGCGAGCGGGCTCTTGAGGACCGCGTCGTCCTTGATCAGGCAGGCCCGCGAGTCGGCGAACCGCTGCGACAGCAGCTCCCGCGTGGGGACGTCCTCGAAGGCGGGGTCGCCCACCCAGCGCCCGCGGTCGGCGAACGCGATCCGGCTGGCCTCGATGTAGCGGTGCAGGTACTGCGTCCGGGACGCCTTGGACAGGTCGGTCCCCTCCAGGATGTTGAGGGCCTCGCCGACCGTGGTGCCGCCCGAGGAGGACGGGGCGATGGAGTAGACCTTGAGACCGCGGTACGAGGTGTCGGTGGGCGCCTGGATCTTGGCGCGGTAGGCGGCGAGGTCCTTCGGGGACAGCCGGCCGGGCCGGGCGTTCCAGCCCGAGGCGGGGTCCACCGGCGGCTTGTTCACGGTGTCGACGATGTCCCTGCCGAGGTCGCCCCGGTAGATCGTGCCTATCCCCTTGCGGCCCAGTTCCTCGTAGGTGCGGGCGAGTTCGGGGTTCTTGAAGGTGGAGCCGACGACGGGGAGCGCGCCCCCGGGCAGGAACAGCTTCGCGGTGTCGGGGAAGTAGCGGAACCGGGTCTCGTTGGACGCGGTCTGCGAGCGGAAGGTGTCGTCGACGGTGAAGCCGGTGCGGGCGATGCGCTCCGCGGGCTCCAGCACGCTGCCGAGCTTCTTGCGCCCCCACTTGTCCAGCGCCGTCTGCCAGGTCGCGGGGGTGCCCGGGGTGCCGACGCTCAGTCCGCTGCTGACGGCGTCGGCGAAGGCGAGCGGCTTGCCGTTCTCCAGGAACAGGCCGGAGTCGGCGGTCAGCGGGGCGGTCTCCCGGCCGTCGATGGTGTGCACCGTGCGGGAGCGGGCGTCGTAGTAGACGAAGTAGCCGCCTCCGCCGATGCCGGCCGAGTAGGGCTCGGTGACGCCGAGCGCGGCGGCCGTGGCGACGGCGGCGTCGACCGCGTTGCCGCCCTTCTTCAGGACCTCGATGCCGGCGGCCGTGGCGTCCGCGTCGACGCTGGCCACGGCGCCGCCGTGGCCGACGGCCACCGGGACCTTGGGCGGGGTGCCGTGGGCCGGGCCGGGCGGTGCCGCCGCCCCCACCGACACCACGGCGGCCGAGACCGCCAGAACCGTCAGTTTCCGCGCGACAGGGCGACGCATGCGTACCTCCAGTCCGGGACCGTCCGCGCAGCGTAACCAGATCGGCCGCCGCCTCGACAGACCCCCTCGGGCCGATGTCGTACCAGCGTCACACGTCGAACACGGGTACGTTCCCGGCACGGAGGACCGCTAGCATGCGCGCCCATGACTGACGACGTGCGCAACATCGTGCTGGGCGTGGTGGCGGCCGGCATCAGCGCGGGCCTCGGCTGGCTCGCCCGCACCTCTCTGTGGCGGCGCAGGCTCCGCCGCAAGCAGGCGTTCTTCGGGCTGCCGGAGAACTCGGAGTCGCTGCTCGTCGTCAATCGCGACCCGTCCACCTCCGAGCCCGCCGTGCACCGCTTCGACGTGTTCGCGCTGCTCGAACTGGCCGCGCTGATCAAGGACTGCGGCGCGAATCTCCAGATGGTCACCCAGGACGGTGTGCAGCAGGGCTTCGGTGAGCGCACCGAGTTCTGCGTGGGCGGCCCGGCCTCCAACCGGCGCATGCTGGCGCACATGTCGGCGATGCTGCCGGGGGTGCGCGTCAACGTCGACGCCGAACCGGGCCCGGAGCGGGGCGCGTTCCAGATCGGCGCCGACCGCTACCGCATGGACCCGGGTGTCACCGAGCACGTGCTGCTGGCGAGGCTCACGACGGGCGACCGGCACGGGACGCGTCCGGTGTTCCTCTTCTGCGGCCAGCGCGCGATCACCAACCAGGCCGCGACCCGGTATCTCGCCCGCCATCACGAGCGGCTGGCCCGCAAGCACGGCGACGGCTCCTTCGTGCTGCTGCTGAAGGTGGTCAACTCGCAGGCGTACGGCCCGGACGTCGTCGAACTCGTTGCGGACGTGACCCGGGCCGCGCAGGCCCCGCTGCCGGTGGCGGAGGCGCCCCGCACCTCGCACCGGGCGTCGTGAGCGGCGGTGCGTCGAGCGTCGCCCGCCCGGCGCGCAGCTGACCTTCTCCCCGCCGGCGGACGACCCGTCCTTCGGGTCCCTCCGCCGCGTGGGCAGTGATCTCCGGCTGCCGCCGGCCGGGCCTGGCCCTGTAGCCGCCGCCCCCGCCTCCTAGGGTTTCGGGGCCGTGGGGGGACCCCCACCCGGCAGCAGCGTCCCCGGTGCGTCCGCGGCGGCTCTCACGGCCTCGGTCCTGGGACTGCGCTGCTCCCTCCGGGACACCCAGCCGGCGAACCAGGAGAGCAGCATGCACATCCCGATGTAGATCGGTGAGATCACCATCACCACGGGGATGAACGGCAAATCGTAGTCGAGGTTCGACGCGATGAGCTTGCCCGCGTGCAGGAACTCCTCGTAGGTGATGAGATAACCGAGCGAGGTGTCCTTCAGGGCCACCACCAGCTGGCTGATGATGGCGGGCAGCATGGCCCGTACGGCCTGCGGCACCAGGACGTACGTCATCACCTGTGTCTTGCGCAGTCCGAGCGCGAACGCGGCCTCCCGCTGGCCGCGTTCAACCGCGCCCACCCCCGAGCGGAACACCTCGGCAAGCACGGACCCGTTGTAGAGGGTCAGTCCGGCGACGAGGGCGGGCAGCGCCCGCACCTGGAGCGCCACGAAGATGAAGAAGATCATCACCAGGACGGGCATGGCGCGGAAGAACTCCACGACGACCGTGGCGAGCAGACGCACCGCCCGGTGTTCGGAGAGCCGTCCGGTGGCGAGCAGTCCGCCGAGCGCGAGGGAGAGCACGGCCGCCGCGGCGAACGCCTTGAGGGTGTTGCCGAGGCCGCGCAGCAGCAGTTCCTGGATGCCCTCGTACACGAAGGGCGTCCACTTGGTGGAGGTGAACTGCCCGGTGTCGAACAGGAGGTACAGCACCCAGGCGAGCAGGCCGAGCAGGACGGCCGTGGACAGCACGCCGTAGCGGCGGTGCCGTGCGCGGGTGCGCGGACCGGGGACGTCGTAGAGCGCGGAGGCTTCGGTCATCGGGCGACACCCCACTTCCTCTCCAGCACGTTGAACAGGGCGCTGATGGCGAGGGTGACGATCAGGTAGCCGGCGGCGATCCAGACGAACGTCCAGACGACGTTGTAGCCGAGTTCGCCGAGCGTGCGGTACGTGCCGAGCAGTTCGGTGACGCTGAAGGCGCCCGCGATGGCGGAGTTCTTGGCGAGGGCGATGAGGGTCGAGCCGATCGGCGGGATCACCGCGCGGAACGCCTGCGGCAGCACCACCAGGCCGAGCGACTGCCCGAAGGTCATGCCGAGGCTGCGGGCGGCCTCGCCCTGGCCGCGGGGCACGGTGTTGATGCCGGCGCGCAGCGCCTCGCAGATGAACGCGGAGGTGTAGCAGCCGAGCGCGATCACCGCGAACACCTGGAAGGGCAGGACGAGTCCGAACCGGGGCAGTCCGAGCAGCACCGCGAAGAACAGCAGGGTGAGCGGGGTGTTGCGCAGGACGGTGACCCAGGCCGTGCCGAAGATCCGCAGCGAGCCGACGGGCGCGACGCGGAAGGACGCCATGAGGAAGCCGAGGGCGAGCGCCAGCAGGGAGGCCCAGACGGTGAGTTGGACGGTGCCGAGGAAACCCTGGGCGTAGACGCGGAAGTTGTCCGTCAGTACGTTCATGCCGTCCCCGGTCCACTCGCCGGATAGCGGTCGATGGCGGGGGGCCTGGGGGCGGGGACGCCGGACAGGCCGAGTGTCGCGTCGTACGCCTCCTTCCAGTCGCCGTCCTTCTCGCGGGCCGCGAGGGCGTCGTCGAGGGCGAGGCGCAGGGCGTTGTCGGAGCGCGGGACGCCGATGCCGTAGGGCTCCTCGGAGAACGGCCTGCCGACGACCTGGAGTTCGCCCGGCGCCTTGGCGGCGTAGCCGATGAGGATGGCGTCGTCGGTGGTGACGGCGTCGACCTGGTAGGTGAGGAGGTTGTCGACGCAGACGGAGTAGGTGTCGTAGGCCACGAGGACCGCCTCGGGGCGGCTGCGCTCGATGCGCTGGTACGGCGTCGAACCGGCCGCCGAGCAGACGCGTCTGCCGTCGAGGTCGTCCGGTCCGTGGATGTCGTGCTCGTCGGTGCGCACCAGCAGCGACTGGCCGGCCAGGTAGTAGGGGCCGGCGAAGCCGACGAGCTTCTTGCGGTTGGCGCTGATGGTGTAGGTGCCGACGTAGTAGTCGATCTGGCCGTTCTGGAGGGCGGTCTCGCGGTTGGCGGTGGCGATGGTCCGGAAGCGGATGGTCTCCGGGGGCAGGCCGAGCGAGGCGGACATCATCCTGGCGATCTCGATGTCGAAGCCGGCGTAGGCGCCGGTGGCGGGGTCCCGTTCGCCGAGGTAGGGCTGGTCCTCCTTGGCGCCGACGACGAAGTGGCCGCGCCGTTTCGCGCGGGTCCAGGTCGGGGAGTCCGGGAGGGTGAAGTCCCGGACGACCGGGTAGTGGGGCAGGCTGCCGGGCTCGGGGCCCTTGCCGGGCGGGCTGCCCTCCTTGCCGCAGGCCGTCGCCGCGAGGGCGAGCGCGGCCAGGGCGAGGGGCACACGGGTGGTGCGGAACATGGTCGCCTTCCCCGGCTCAGTGCTTGAGGATCTTGGAGAGGAAGTCCTTGGCGCGCTCGCTGCGGGGACTGGTGAAGAACTCCTCGGGGGCGCGGTCCTCGACGACGCGGCCGTCGGCCATGAACACGACGCGGTTGGCGGAGGCGCGGGCGAAGCCCATCTCGTGGGTGACGACGACCATCGTCATGCCGTCGCGCGCGAGCTGCCGCATGACGTCGAGGACTTCGTTGATCATCTCCGGGTCGAGGGCCGAGGTCGGCTCGTCGAACAGGAGGGCCCTGGGGTCCATGGCGAGGGCGCGGGCGATGGCCACGCGCTGCTGCTGGCCGCCGGAGAGCTGGGCCGGGTACTTGTCGGCGTGCGCGAGGAGGCCGACGCGGTCGAGGAGCGTGCGGGCCCGCCGGTCGGCGTCGCCCTTGGTGCGTCTGCGGACCTTGACCTGGGCGAGCGTGACGTTCTGGAGGACGGTCCGGTGGGCGAAGAGGTTGAAGGACTGGAAGACCATGCCGACCTCGGCGCGGAGCCGGGCGAGGGCCCGGCCCTCCTCGGGCAGGGGTCTGCCGTCGAGCCGGATGCTCCCGGACTCGATGGTCTCCAGACGGTTGATCGTGCGGCACAGCGTGGACTTCCCCGACCCCGAGGGGCCGATGACCACGACCACCTCCCCCTTGCCGACGGTGAGGTTGACGTCCCTGAGGACGTGCAGCTGCCCGTAGTACTTGTTGACGTCCCGCAGTTCGATCAGAGGATCGACGGCCATACGCAGCCCTACCCGCTTTCAGCTGTGCCGTGGTCGACGCAAACTATCCAGATAAGACTGGAGTTAATACACGACACGCACTTTTCGGGCATTAGCCGTATTTAAGGGCGTTGCTGGTGTTTTACGCCTCCGCGACCTCCGCATAGAGCTGTGACAGCTCGGGGACGCCGTACGCCGCCCACTCGTGACCGGCCGCGACGACGTCGAACTCCCGTCCCGACGCCAGCCGTACGACCGGCTGTTCACGGGGCTGGATGTGCCAGGACGCGCCCGGTACGGTGCGGACGATCACCGTGCCCAGGTACAGCCCCGCGTCGTTGCCCAGCCAGGGCAGGATCTCCTCGTCGTCGCGCCAGCGCGGCACCAGTTGGTCGAGCGCCGCCAGCGAGTCCACGGAGTCGTCGAGCGGGACGCCCGCCCGGGACGCCTGGGAGCGCAGCAGCTCGCACTCGGACAGCAGCGCGGCCACGCCCGCCGGGTCGGCGCTGAACACCGCTTCGTCGTTCCGCTTGCGCCGGCCGCCCAGGAAGGGGATGTTCATACCTCCAGCCTGTCATTTCCACCGCCGCGCGCACCACAGGGCGTGCGCGGGTGTCGCGCCCGGACTCCGGGCCCGCGGCTAGGGCGTGTTTCGAAAGTCCCGCCTGGCCCGCGACGCCTGGCACGCACACTCGCCGCGTTGTCGGAACGCCCGAGTACATCCAGTACGAGGGCGATCCTCCGCCTTGCGACTGCACGCACCAGACGCCGCGAGCCCCGCCCTCCGGGCGGACGGCGCCACTTTCGAAACACGCCCTAGACGTCCAGGTCGACGACGACCGGCGCGTGGTCCGAGGCGCCCTTGCCCTTGCGCTCCTCGCGGTCGACGTAGGCGTCCTCGACGGCCTTGGCGAACGGCTCGTTCCCGTACACCAGGTCGATGCGCATGCCGCGGTTCTTGGGGAAGCCGAGCTGGCGGTAGTCCCAGTACGTGAACGGGTGGTCGTACTTCAGCGGGCGCGGGACCACGTCCGACAGGCCGGTCTCGCGCAGGGCGGCCAGGGCGGCGCGCTCGGCGGGCGTGACATGGGTGAGGCCGTCGAAGGCGGAACGGTCGTAGACGTCGTCGTCCGTCGGCGCCACGTTGTAGTCGCCGAGGACGGCGAAGGGGCGGCTGCCGCCCGCGTCGCCGGCGACGGCCGCCTTCAGCGCCTCGAACCACTGGAGCTTGTAGGCGTAGTGCGGGTGGTCCACCTCGCGGCCGTTCGGCACGTACACCGACCAGACGCGGACCGGGCCGCAGGTCGCCGCGACCGCCCTGGGCTCCGGCGCGCCCTCGTAGCCGGGGTCGCCGGGCAGGCCCTTGACCACGTCCTCCAGGCCGACGCGGGAGAGCACCGCCACGCCGTTCCACCGGCCGGTCGCGTGCACCGCCGCCTCGTAGCCCAGCTCGCGCAGCTCGGCGAGCGGGAACTGGTCCTCGGCGACCTTGGCCTCCTGGAGGCAGAGCACGTCGGTGCCGCTGCTCTCCAGCCAGGCCAGCAGCCTCGGCAGTCGGGCGGTGATCGAGTTCACGTTCCAGGTCGCGATGCGCATGCCTCACAACCTACCGGGCGCCACCGACAACGCCCCGTCCGTCACAGCTCGGCCGAGGTCCCCGGGGTCAGCCGCAGGTGCTCCGCGCCGGCGAGCGAGCCGAGCTGGTGGTCGTAGATCGGGCGGGCGAGGTCGGTGAGCAGGGCGTCGTGGACGTCGTAGGTGCGCTGCGGCCCGACCTCCCGCACGTAGTCGATGACTTCGGAGATCTTGTTCCAGGGCGCCATCACGGGGAGCATCAGCGTCTCGACGGGCAGGCCGGGGACGGTCAGGGCGTCGCCGGGGTGGAAGACCCGGCCGCCGTCGATCAGGTAGCCGACGTTGGTGATGCGGGGGATGTCGGGGTGGATCACGGCGTGCAGCTCGCCGTGGACCTGGACGTCGAAGCCCGCGGCGGTGAAGGTGTCGCCGTGGCCGACGGTGTGCACACGGCCCGGGAAGGCGGCGGCGATCCGCTCGGCGACCGACTTCAGCGTCCAGATCTCCGCGGCCGGGTTCGCCTCCAGGGCGGCGCGCAGCCGGCCCTCGTCGAAGTGGTCCGGGTGCTCGTGGGTGACCAGGACCGCGTCGGCCCCGACGGCGGCCTCCGGCTCGCTGAAGCCACCGGGGTCCAGGACGAGCGTCCGCCCGTCCTTCTCCAGCCGGACACAGGCGTGCGACATCTTCGTGAGCTTCATCCCCCCATCCTGCCCCCACGCCCCATCGCGCGGCACACGGGAGCCGGGCATCGGACGCCGGACGCTCCACGCGGCTCACTCCTCGGGGCCCACTCCTGGGGGCTCACTCCCCGGGGCTCACTCCTCCGGGGTGGTCTCCTCGCGGATGACACGCTGGGCCACCCGGAAGGCGCTGTTGGCGGCCGGGACGCCGCAGTAGACGGCCGCCTGGAGGAGGACCTCCTTGATCTCGGCGGGGGTCAGGCCGTTGCGCAGGGCCGCCCGCGTGTGGAAGGCCAGCTCGTCCAGGTGACCGCCGGCGACCAGCGCGGTGAGCGTGACACAGCTGCGGGAGCGCCGGTCCAGGCCGGGCCGGTCCCAGATCTCGCCCCACGCGTAGCGGGTGATGAACTCCTGGAAGTCCCCGGAGAACTCGTCGGCCTGGGAGAGCGCCCGGTCCACGTGCGCGTCGCCCAGCACCTCGCGGCGGACCTTGAGCCCCGCCTCGTACGGGTCGGCGCGGCCCGCGCCCTGCTGCGGCACGGCGGCGGGGGCGATCGCGGCGATGGGCGACATCTGCGGGGCCATCTGCGCGGCGGCCGCGAGGGCCGGCTTGACCGGGGCGGCCGGAATGGCCATCTGGCCGGTCGTCGAGTCGTACCCGGGCTGCCACGCCGTGGAGAAGTGCCGCACCAGCAGGTCGGTGACGGCGGCGGGCTGCTCGACCGGCACCAGGTGGGAGGCGCCGGGGACGACGGCGAGCCGCGCGTCCGGTATCCCGGCGACCAGGGTGCGGGCCTCGGCCGGTCCGGTGACCTGGTCGTCGGAACCGACCAGGACCAGCGTGGGGATGCCGATGCGTCCGAGCTCCGGCCGCACGTCGAAGCCGGCCAGCGCCTCGCACGCGGCGATGTAGCAGCCCGGGTCGGTGGTGCGCACCATCTGCACCGCCCACTCGGTGATCGCGGGCTGCGCGGCCGCGAACCCTCCGGTGAACCAGCGGTCGGGTGACGTCCGGGCGATCGGGTCGAGCCCGTTCGTCCGTACGATCACCCCCCGCTGCCGGAACTCGTCGGCCGTGCCGAAGCGCGGCGACGTGGCGACCAGGGCGAGCGAGGCGACGCGCTCGGGGCGACGCAGGGCCAGTTCGACGCCGATGGCGCCGCCGAGCGCGCAGCCCGCGTACCCGAAGCGCTGCACCCCGAGCCCGTCGAGCGTGGCGAGCAGCCGGGCGGTCAGCTCGGCGACGGACCCCGCCGGGTGCGCGGGCGCCCCGCCGTGCCCCGGCAGGTCGAAACGGAAGACGCGCCACTGCTTGACCAGCTCCGGCACCTGCCGGTCCCACATGTGCCAGGTGGTCCCCAGGGAGGGACCGAGGATGAGGACCGGGGCGTCTTGGGGGCCGTCGAAGCGGTACTGGAGGGCAGGGGGGTTCGTCTCGCTCACCGCTCCACGCTAACCGCCGCGCCGGGCACCCCGGTCCCGGGGCCCCCACTCTCCACACCGGCGACCTCGGGATCGGCGGTGAACTCTCACACGACCTTCACGGCACGACGGACCACCTCGTCGGGGACGTGACCCCGGCCGGCGGGGGCGGTGCGGGTGACGGGCGCGGGCCCGGGGCGGGGGCTCAGGTGTCGCCCGGGAGGCCGAGACCGGTCAGGGCGCCGACCGGGTCGAGGTCGGGGGTGCCTCGGGGCCACCAGTCGTCGCGGTTCGGTTCCGACTCGTACGCGTACCACAACCCGTCCTGGCCCAGGCGGAGTTGGACGTGGCCGGCCGGGTGGGTGAGGCGGTTGCGCCAGGGGCGGAACACGGGGAGGTCGGCGGCGAGGAGCAGCGGGCGGGCCCGGTCGAAACGGCCCGCGGGCGGGTCCCAGGGCTCCTCCAGGACGGTGAGCCCGTCGAGTCCGCCCTGCCGCCAGGCGGCGACCGCGCGGGCCAGCTCGGACGGGGTGCGGCCGACGGCCGCGGCGAGCGAGGAGTAGAGCGCGCGGGTGCCCGCGGTCAGGCCGGAGCCGGGGCGGGCGGCGGCGAGCCGTACCGCGTCCTGCCACAGCGTGAGACCGCCGACCGGGTCGTGTCCGGTGGTGAGCAGGGTGTGGGCGCGGGCGGCGGCGTCGGTCGCGAGCTGGTCCAGCGCGAAGGGGTCGGGGCCGCCTGGCGCCGCCGGGTAGGCCGGGGGGTGACCGGGGTGCGGCGGGGCGGGCAAGGGGGGCGGGAGCGGCGGGAGCCTGCGCGGACCGAGGGCCTCGGCGGCGCGGACGCCGGGCAGGGGCGCGGGTTCCTTGTCCTGGGCGGCGCGGGCCTCGGCGGCGGCGTTGCGCCGGGAGAGCGCGTCGAGCAGGTCGCGTTCGCCGCGGCCGCGCAGCAGGAGCAGGACGAAGGGGTCGGCGTCGAGGAGGCGGGCGGTCTGGTAGCAGAGGGCAGCGGCGTGCTTGCAGGGGTGGCCGGAGTCGGGGCAGCTGCACCGGGGGTCCAGGTCGCCGGGGCCGGGGAGGAGGGGGACTCCGCAGTCGGCGAGGGACTGGGGCAGTTCCTTGTCGAGGAGGGCGGCGATGTGTCCGGGGCGTTCGACCGCGGCGTCCAGGAAGCGGGCCCAGCCGTCGTCGGGGAGGGTGCGCAGCCGGACCTGGACGCGGTAGGGCCGGGGGCGGCTGCCCCGGACGTACGCCAGCACGAGTCCCGGGGTGACGGTGATCGCGTCGACGTGCCCCTGCTGTGCGTACGCCCGCCCCCGCACCAGCCGCTTCACGTCCAACGCCCCGCGCTCCAGCGCATCGACCCAGGCGTTCCCCCACCACGTCTCGGCGAACGCCGCCTCCGCCACGTCCCCCGCCCGAGCGGGAAACGCCCGGAAGGTACGCCGCAGTTCACCGTCCCGCCGGGGCGCGGCCATGCTGAGGGGGACCCGGGGGTCGGCGGGGCGGCGGGGGTCGGCGGGTGGCTGGGGGTCGGCGGGTTTGGGGTCGGCGGGCGGCTGGACGCCGGAGCGGGGCTGGGAATCGGCGGGTGCCTGAGCATCGGCGCGCGGCCGGAGATCCGCGGGTGGCTCGACGTCGGCGCGCGGCCGGAGGTCGGAACGGGGCTGGGCATCGGCGCGCGGCCGGGCTTCGCCGGCAGGCCGGGGCTCGGCGGCAGGCCAGGGAGGGGACGGTTCCGTACCGGCCGCGCTGCCCGCACCAGCCGCACGGCCCTCACCCGCCGCATCGCCCGTACGGCCCGTACCGCTGTCCGTCGGCTCGTCCCGCTTCTCCGGCATCCGGAGGGCGCCCGCCAGCAGTTCCCTCATGTCGCGTGCGGACCGTCCTCGGGCAACGGGGGCTGCGGCGGCGCCGGTTCGGGAAACTGTCGGCCGCGCGGGCGAACCGGGGCCGGGACCGGGACCGGGGTTCGCCGTGGGAGCGGAGGGCGAGGCCGGGGCCGCTGTCTGCCCGTGCCGGTCCTTCGTCCCTCGCGTCCCCGTCCGCCCGCGTCCCTCGGTCCGTGCCGGTGCCCCCGGCGTCTCCCCCGCCTCCGCGCCCGCCGGTGTCCCTGCGGTCTCCGCCCGCGCCTCCCTGCGTGCCGAGCGAAGTGCCTCCCTGGCCGCCTCGCTGGGACGGGGGGTACCGGCCGCCGGAGGGTGTGGCGGCGAGGGCGCACGGCTCGCGGAACCGGCGACGGAACCAGTGGCGGGGTCGGTGCCTGGGCCGGTGGTCGGGTCCGTGTCGGTCCCGGCCTTCTCCCCGGCGGTCGGCTCCGCTCCCCCGCGCCGGGCGGACACGGCCGACCGCAGGGCCGCTCGCGCGACGTCCCCCGGCCTCGGCGACACGGCCGCGGCCCCCGACGGCGCCTCCGCGCTCTTCGCCGACGCCCCCTCTCCCGACGTCCCCTTCTCCCGCGCCTCCGTGGCCTCGGCCTCCCCGTGCTCCGGCTCCCGGCGGGCCGCTCGCAGCGCACGGCGGGCCTCGTCGGCGGGGTGCCCTTCCCGTCCGTCGTCCACCGCTCCGCCGGTCACGGGGTCCTCCTCAGGGACACCAGGTCCGTCAGCTCACGGTCCGTGAGTTCCGTGAGGGCCGACTCGCCCGAGCCCAGGATCGCGTCCGCCAGGGCCCGCTTGGTCTCCAGCATCTCCGCGATGCGGTCCTCCACCGTGCCCTCGGTGACCAGGCGGTGGACCTGGACCGGCTGGGTCTGGCCGATGCGGTAGGCGCGGTCGGTCGCCTGTTCCTCCACCGCAGGGTTCCACCACCGGTCGAAGTGGACGACATGCCCCGCGCGGGTCAGGTTCAGCCCCGTCCCCGCCGCCTTGAGGGACAGCACAAGGACCGGCGTCCGCCCGCTCTGGAAGCGGTCCACCATGCGCTCCCGCTCCGGCACCGGCGTACCCCCGTGCAGCAGGTCCACCGGGACCGCCCGGCCGGACAGGTGGGAGGTGATGAGCCGCGCCATCCCCACGTACTGGGTGAAGACCAGCACCGACCCGTCCTCGGCGAGCACGGTGTCCAACAGCTCGTCGAGCAGCGCGAGTTTGCCCGACCGGGCGGCCGGGTCGGCGCCCGTCGCCGTCGCCTCCTTGAGGTACAGCGCGGGATGGTCGCAGATCTGCTTCAGCGCGCCGAGCAGCTTCAGCACCAGCCCGCGCCGCGCGATCCCCTCCGACGTCTCGATGGCGAGCAGCGACTCCCGCACCACCGCCTCGTACAGCGCGGCCTGCTCGCGGGTGAGGGGCACGGGGTGGTCGGTCTCCGTCTTGGGCGGCAGTTCGGGCACGATCCCGGGGTCGGACTTCCTGCGCCGCAGGAGGAAGGGGCGGACCAGCCGGGCCAGCCGCTCCACCGCTTCCTGGTCCTCGCCGTTCTCCACCGCCCGCGCGTGGCGGGCGCGGAAGGACTTGAGGGGGCCGAGGAGTCCGGGTGTGGTCCAGTCGAGCAGGGCCCACAGCTCGGAGAGGTTGTTCTCCACGGGCGTGCCGGTGAGCGCCACGCGCGCGGGCGAGGTGAGGGTGCGCAGCGCCTTGGCCGTCGCCGAGTACGGGTTCTTGACGTGCTGGGCCTCGTCCGCGACGACCATCCCCCAGGTCCGCTCGGCGAGTTGGGGTGCCGCGGACCGCATGGTGCCGTAGGTGGTGAGGACGAAGCCGCCGGCCGGGACGTCGAGGCTGCGGTCGGGGCCGTGGAAGCGGTGGACGGGGACGCCGGGCGCGAACCGGTTGATCTCCCGCTGCCAGTTGCCGAGCAGCGAGGCGGGGCACACCACCAGGGTCGGTTCGGTGCGGGCCCGTTTCAGGTGCAGGGCGATGAGCGTGATGGTCTTGCCGAGCCCCATGTCGTCGGCGAGGCAGCCGCCGAGGCCGAGCGTGGTCATGAGGTCGAGCCAGGCGAGGCCGCGGAGTTGGTAGTCCCGGAGGGTGGCGTGCAGTCCGGGCGGGGATTCGGCGGGTCCGAGGCCGGCGGTGAGGCGGTCACGCAGGGCGGCCAGCGCGCCGACGGGCACCGCCTCGACGCTCTCGCCGTCGACCTCTGCGGTGCCGGTGAGCGCCACGGACAGCGCGTCGACCGGGTCGAGCAGCCCCAGTTCGCGCTTGCGTGCCTTGCGTACGAGCGCGGGGTCGACCAGCACCCAGCGGTCGCGCAGCCGGACGACCGGGCGGTGGGCCTCGGCCAGCTCGTCCATCTCGGCCTCGGTGAGCGGGTCGCCGCCGAGCGCCAGCTGCCAGCGGAAACGCAGCAGTTCCTCACCCTCGAAGAAGCCGGTGCCGTCGGTCGCCGAGCCCGGCGCGGGCCGTACGACCGCGGTCGCCGTGAGGTCCTGAGCGAGGTCGCGGGGCCAGTGCACGGCCACGCCCGCCGCGGCGAGCCGGGTGGCGGCCACGCCGAGGAGGTCGCCGAGTTCGTCCTCGGACAGGGCGAGGACGTCGGGCACGTCCTGTTCGGAGAGCCGGTCCAGGGGCGGCCACACGCGGGCCGCGCGGCGCACGGCGAGCGCCGCGTCCACCCGCGCGCGCGGCCCGAACGCCCCGTCGGCCTCCCCCGCCCACAGGGCGACGGCGTCGGCGACCAGGGTGGGGTCGGCGAGGCTGTGCACCTGGACGATCGCCGCGCCCGCGGTCCGTACGCCCCCGCCGTCGAACAGGTCGTACGCCGACAGGTCGAGGCGCAGTGAGATCCGCACGCCCGCGTCCATGCCGGCGGCGACCTCGGCCGCCCAGTCGTGCGCGCCGGGCAGGTGCTGGGGTTCACGGGCGGCGAAGGGGCCGCCGGCGGTGTGGGGCGCGGCGGGGGTGCGGGGCAGGGTGTCGGCGACGGCGTCCAGGAAGGCGCGCATCAGCGCCTCCGGCTCGGGCAGCCGCAGCGGTCCCGGGCCGGACAGCGGCACGGCGTGGCCCTCGGCGGGCAGGGCGGCGGCGACCGCGCGGAGGTGGGCGACGTCGTCGGGTTCCAGCGGGCCGGCCCGCCAGGCGTCGTGGCCGGCCGGGGTGAGGCCGGGCAGCAGTCGGCCGCGGGCGACGAGCCGCAGCGCGTGCAGGGTCGCGGCTCCCCAGCAGGCGGTGGCGGGGTGGGCGGCCGGGTCGTGCCGCGCGCGGACCAGGAGGGGCAGCGCGGCGGCGAGCGGGAGGACCAGGGCGGGGACGGTCTTACGGCGCGCTCCTGAGCCGTGCGGCCCGACGACGGTCAGCTCGTCGCCGTCGGCCGCTGCCGGGAGCGGTCCTCCGGCGGGGTCCCAGAAGGCGAAGCGCCCGTCGCGCGGGAGCCGGGCCGGAAGGTACACGGCGGCGAGCCGTGCCGGGACGCGCTCCCCCGCCGCGACCGCGCCGTCCCCCGCCGCCGCGGTCTCCCCCGTCGCGGCCGTCGTCCTCATACGTCCTGTCACCTCCAGCCCCGTGTGTCGGATCAGATGTCTTCGACTGTACGGGCGGGGTCTGACAATCGGCCCCGGCGACCGGCCGGGGGCCCGCCCCGTCAGGGAACGGTGCGCGAGACCACGTACACCATCGGATGGTTCGGGTCGGACATGTTCACGACGATGTCCTGGGTGGGCGCCGGGTTCTTCTGGGTGTGCGAGAGCCCCCACCAGGGGCCGGGTCCGGTGAAGTCCCAGCCGCTGACCTTCCGGTCGCGCGCGCCGACGGCGAGGTCGCCCTTCCTCAGGTGCTCGCGCCCGCTGCCGATCCCCTCCAGGAAGCTGTCCAGGCCCGCGCCGTTGGTGCGGAACTCGACGTAGAGCCGGCTGGTCTTCCAGTTGTTGGTCTCGTAGTAGGCCACGGGGTCGGCCGGGTGCGGGACGGTCACCTGGTAGAGGCGGCGCTGCACCTTCGACGGCCAGCCGGGGGTGAGGCTGCGCGCCGAGTACTTCGCCTCCTTGTCCTTGCCGCTGTTGCGGCTCTGGTTGGCGGAGACCACCAGGTAGCCCGCGGGCACGCCGATGAGGAGCACGATGATGAGCAGGGTGAGCGCGCGCCGGCGGGCCCGGTGGCGCGGGTCCTCCTCCGGTGGGCGCGGCTCGTCCGGCGGCAGGGCCTGGCGCGGGAGGGACGCGGTCATGCGGAGTCCCGGGTGCGACGGGCGGCGGCGTACCGCTCGTAGCGTTCGTAGCGCTCCACGCGGCGGCGCTTGGCGCGGCGGAAGCGGCGGGCGACCAGGCGGGCGAGGTCGGCGGCGCCGACCATGCCGGCCTCGGGGCCGAGCTGGGCGCGGGTGATGCGGGCCTCGGGCCGGTAGCCGCGACCGGTGAGGTGGCGCTTGAAGGCGTCGCGCGCGGGGCCGATCAGCAGGTCGTCGGCGGCCGAGACACCGCCGCCGATCACGAAGCAGGACGGGTCGAGGGCCGCCGCGAGGTTGGCGATGCCGACGCCCAGCCACTGCCCGATGTCCTGGAGCAGTTCGATGCACATCGCGTCGCCCTCGCGGGCCAGCTCCGTGATCATCGGGCCGCTGATGTCTCCGATGCTGCCCTTGACGTGCTCGATGATCCCGTAGGCCACCGGGGAGTCCGCGGCGGCCAGCTCCTTGGCCTCGCGCACGAGCGCGTTGCCGGAGCTGTACTGCTCCCAGCAGCCGCGGTTGCCGCAGGGGCAGCGGTGCCCGCCGGGCACGACCTGCATATGGCCGAACTCGCCGGCGACACCGTACTTGCCGCGCTTGACCTGGCCGTCCTCCAGGATCGCGCCGCCGATGCCGGTGCCGAGCGTGATCATGACGAGGTGGTCCTCGCCGCGGCCGGCGCCGAAGCGCCACTCCGCCCAGGCCGCGGTGTTGGCGTCGTTGTCGACGAGGACGGGGACCGACAGCCGTCCGGAGAGGCGGTCGCGCAGGGGCTCGTTGCGCCAGGACAGGTGCGGGGCGAACAGCACGCGGTTGCGCTCCGCGTCGACCCAGCCGGCCGCGCCGATGCCGACGGCGTGCACGTCGTGCCGGTCGGACAGGTCGAGGACCAGCTCGACGATGGTGTCCTCGACGACCCTGGGGCTCTTGGACTTGTCCGGGGTCTCGGTGCGGACCTTCTCCAGGATGTTGCCGTCGGCGTCCACGACGCCCGCCATCACCTTGGTGCCGCCGATGTCGATGCCGACGGTCGGTACCCGGGGCGCCGTGAGGTGTGAACGGCGTTCCCTCGTACCGACGGTGCGCAGGACGGTCGCTCTGCGGGAGCCGATGGGGGCGGTCAGGTCGCGGTAGGTGCTCATCGCCGTCGATTCTGCCTCACCCCGGATGTGCGTGCCGTCAGGGGGAGAAAAGGGGAGGGTACGGTCCGGACGGGGCCGGGGAGCGACTATCGGTCACATTGTCCGGACATTGCGACCTTTCCGGGGGTGTGGCCGGGGGCGCGCGAGGTGCCCGGGGGCGTGTTCGGGAGCGCGTTCATGGGCGTACGAGGAGCTGGAACTCGAAGGAGTAGCGGGTGGGCCGGTAGATGTGGTCGCCGAACTCGACGGCGCGGCCGGTGTCGTCGAACGTGACGCGCTGCATGGTGAGCAGCGGGGCGCCCTCGGTCTCGGTGAGCCGTTCGGCCTCGGTGGCGGTGGCGCCGCGGGCACCGATGGACTGGCGGGCGCTGTGCAGGGTGATCCCGGCGGAGCGCATCATCCGGTACAGACCGGTGGCCTCCAGCTGCGCGGTGTCCAGGTCGAGCAGGCCCGGCGGCAGGAAGTTCGTCATGTACGCCATCGGCTCGCCGTGGGTCAGCCGCAGCCGCTCGACGCGGTGCACCTCGGCGCCCTCGGGCAGACCGAGCGCCGCCGCGACCTCGGTGGACGCGGTGACGACGGTGTTGACGACAACGGTGGTGGCGGGGCGCTGTCCGGCCGCTTCCAGGTCGTCGTAGAGGCTGCTGAGTTCCAGGGGGCGCTTGACCTGGCTGTGCACGACCTGGGTGCCGACGCCGCGCCTGCGCACCAGGAGTCCCTTGTCGACGAGGGACTGGATGGCCTGGCGGACCGTGGGCCGGGACAGGCCGAGGCGCGCGGCCAGCTCGATCTCGTTGCCGAGGAGGCTGCCCGGCGTGAGGGCGCCGTGCTCGATCGCGGCCTCCAGTTGCTGGGACAGCTGGAAGTACAGGGGCACCGGTGAACTGCGGTCCACGCGGAGGTCGAGCGACACGGTCGGGTCCACTTCTGGTTTCGGCACGGGCCGAGCGTAGCTCCGTGGCCGGATGACGGGAAGTTGTGTAGTTCGATTGTCCGGACATACGCATTGACAGCGTGCCGGGTCCCCCTCCACTTTGTTTCCATGCGCATCGGGGTCATCGGAACGGGCCGCATCGGCACCATCCACGCGAACACTCTCAGTCGTCATCGCGAGGTCGGCTCGCTGATCCTCACGGACACGAACCCCTTACGAGCGCAGGAGCTGGCGAACCGGCTCGGGGAGACCGCGGCCCCGGGCGTGGACGAGATCTTCCGGTGGGGCGTGGACGCGGTGGTCATCACCACGGCGACGGCCGCCCACGCCGATCTGATCGGGCGGGCCGCCCGCTCGGGCCTGCCGGTGTTCTGCGAGAAGCCGATCGCGCTCGACCTGCCGGGCACGCTCAACGCCATCGCCGAGGTGGAGGCGGCCGGGACCGTGCTCCAGATGGGCTTCCAGCGGCGCTTCGACGCCGGGTACATGGGCGCGCGGGAGGCCGTGCGCTCGCGGCGGCTCGGGCGGCTGCACACCGTGCGGGCCCTGACCTCCGACCAGTCGCCGCCCCCGCCCGAGTGGCTGCCGCTGTCCGGCGGGCTGTTCCGGGACACCCTGATCCACGACTTCGACGTGCTGCGCTGGGTGACCGGGCGCGAGGTGGTCGACGTGTACGCGACCGGGTCGGACGCGGGACCCGTGATGTTCCGCGAGGCCGGCGACGTGGACACCGGGGCGGCCCTGCTCAGCCTGGACGACGGCACGCTGGCCACCACGACCGCGACCCGGCTCAACGGGGCGGGCTACGACGTACGCATGGAGCTCGCCGGGGAGCTGGACACGGTGGTGGTGGGCCTCGACGACCGCACGCCCGTGGCGTCCACCGAGCCGACCGGGCCGCCGCCCGCGGACAAGCCGTGGCCGGGCTTCCTGGAGCGGTTCGGCCCCGCGTACGAGGCCGAACTGTGCGCGTTCGTCGAGGTGTTGAACGGCGTGCGGGCCAATCCCTGCGACGGCCGCGAGGCCCTCCAGGCGCTGCGTGTCGCCGAGGCGTGCGAGCTGTCCCGCCGTGAGCACAGACCCGTGCGGCTCGCGGAGATCCCCGGCGAGCCGGCCCTGCGGTACGGCTGAGCGACAGGTGCCGCGATACGACCGAGGGCTCGGCCCGGTACGGCCGGGCGCGCGGCCCCTGCGGCACGGCGCGGCTCACCAGCGGACCGGCAGGCTCCTCATCCCCCGGATCAGCGTCCCCGGCAGCCAGGCTCCGGGCGGGCCGTCCAGGGCGAGGCCGGGGGTCCGTTCCAGCAGGGAGCGCAGCGCCGTGGTGCCCTCGAGGCGGGCCAGGGGTGCGCCCAGGCAGTAGTGGATGCCGTGACCGAAGGCCAGGTGGCCGCGGGTGTCGCGGTGGAGGTCGAAGCGGTCGGGGTCGGCGAACCGGCAGCCGTCCCGGTCGGCGCCGGCGAGCCCGATCAGCACGGCCTCGCCCGGCCGCACGGCGGTGCCGCCGATCTCCATGGGTTCGGCGGCGAAGCGGTACGTCGCGGTCTCCACCGGTCCCTCGAAGCGCAGCGTCTCCTCCACCGCGCCGTCGACCAGGCTCATGTCGGCCCGCAGGGCGGCGAGTTGGCCGGGGTGGGTGAGCAGCGAGTGCACGGCGTTGGTGATGAGGTTGACCGTGGTCTCGTGGCCCGCGACCAGCAGGACGAAGGCCATGCCGCGCAGTTCCTTGGGGGAGAGCCGGTCGCCGTCCTCGGCGGTGGTGCGGATCAGGTCGCTCAGCAGGTCGCCGCCCGGTCCGGAGGCCCGCTTGTCCTCGATCAGGTCGGCGAGGTACCGGCCGAGGCGGGTGAAGGCGTCGAGCCCGCTCTCCGCCGTGGTGGGCGCTACGGCCTCGGTGGACAGCTTGCGGAACTCCGCCCGGTCCATCTCGGGGACGCCGAGCAACTCGCAGATCACGGTGATGGGCAGCGGGTAGGCGAGGGACTCGACGAGGTCGGCGCTGCCGCGCGGGATCATCTCGTCGAGCAGGGCGTCGGTGATCTCCTGGACGCGGGGGCGCATCTCCTCGACGCGGCGCATGGTGAAGGCGCGCGCGATCAGTCCGCGCAGCCGGGTGTGCTGCGGCGGGTCGGTGATGAGCAGGTACTTGCCGATCAGCTCGTCCTCCAGGAAGGCCATGCCGATCTTGCCGCCGTCCTTGGCCAGACGGGGGTCGGCCAGCGCGGCCCGCGCCTCCTCGTACCCCACCACCAGCCAGGCCTCGTCGTGGTCGTCGGGTGCCGGGAGCCGGACCCGGTGCACCGGCCCTTGCTCGCGTAACCGCGCGTACACCGGATGCGGGTCCTCGCGGAACCCGTCGCCGAACGCCCCCAGGTCGATCACGTCTGTCATGCCACTCCCCTTCCGGGCCGGAGCCGCCGGACACCTCCGCGTGCCGGGACAACGAACACGGGTCGCGGCGGGTGCCCGCCACCGCGGACATCACCCGCACGGACGCACGTCGCCCCGCGGCCCGGTGCGATGTGGGGGGAGCCGCGGGGCGGGAGGAGCGGCGACACGGTCGCCGGGGGCCGTCCGGTCGGATCAGCAGTCGTAGTCGATCAGGTCGAAGGTGACGTAGTGGTCGGCGGTGTAGTAGTCCTCCTCGAAGCCCTGACCGGTGACGATGCGCCGGGCGCCGCGGGTGGAGGAGCCGGGGGTCTTGACCGTGTACTCGTGGTAGTAGCCGCTGCGCTGGCCGGGCAGGACGCCCTCGCGGTTCTGGAAGACGATCCCGTCCTGGGAGTACGGGAAGGGGCCGCCCCGGTCGATGAGGCGGAGGGTGTCGTACGCCTGCGAGGGCAGGTCGCCGTAGCAGACGCTGCCGACCGAGGCGGTCGCGGCGTCGGCCGTGGTCGCGGAGACGGTGCCGCCGACGAGGAGGGCGGACAGCAGGGCGACGGCCGCGCCGATGCGGGTTGCGCGTGGGGGGAAAGTCATGGCCTCATCATGACGCGCGTAGACCATGGCATGTCAATGACAAATCGGAAGGATTCGCCGGGACGTCCGAGGAGTTCTCGGGGAGTTAACCTCCCGCCCCGGGGCTCCGGTCGGGCCGCGGGGCGGGTCGGTGGGCGGGTTCAGGCGTCGTCCGGCAGGCCGTACTCGCCGTACTCGGGGCGGCCCGCCACGTCGTACGTCTGGAGGGAGACGCCCGCCGGTGTGACACGGCCGGCCGTGTGCCGGAAGGCGGTCGGGGTGCCGCCCTCCTCGAACAGGCGGAGGCCGGCGCCGAGCACCACCGGGAAGGTCACCAGGTGCAGGGTGTCGAGCAGCCCCAGATCGAGCAGGGAGCGGACGAGGGCGCCGCTGCCGTGGACCTGGAGTTCGCCGTCCGTGCGCTCCTTGAGGCCCGTGACCTCCTTGGCGAGGTCGCCGCGCAGCACGGTCGTGCCGGACCAGGCGGGGTCGCCGAGGGTGGCGGAGGGAACGTACTTCGGCAGGCCGTTGAGGCGGGAGGCCACCGGGTCGGCCGGGTCGGTCACCTTCG
Organism: Streptomyces sp. NPDC026672; assembly: GCF_040638185.1. Classification (NCBI taxonomy): domain Bacteria; kingdom Bacillati; phylum Actinomycetota; class Actinomycetes; order Kitasatosporales; family Streptomycetaceae; genus Streptomyces; species Streptomyces sp. NPDC026672. The sequence continues at coordinate 21,346 of NZ_JBEZXS010000031.1, read as the reverse complement.
GCCAGTACCCGGCGAAGATGTCGTACGTGCGGCGGCCGAGCAGGAAGGCGCCCGCGCGGGTGAAGACCTCGCCGACGAAGCGGCCGAACTCCTCGTCGCCGTAGGTGAAGCTCCAGCCGCCCTGGGTGAAGCCGCCGCGGGTGTCCTCCTGGGGACCGCCGGGTGCCTGGTAGACGCCGTCGAGGGTGACGAACACGGTGGAGACGAGCTTGCCCATGGCGGGTGCCTTCTTCCTGGAGGGGGGTCCGTCGTCATCAGGGCAGACCCCCCGGGCGCCCGCGACTCATCGGCCGGGCGGCGGTTTGTTCAGCCCGCGTGGGTGGAGAACAGTCCGCCGGTCGGTCCCTGCTTGTCGCCGCCCTGGGCCTTCTTGAGGGCGTTGGCCAGGCCCTCGATGGTGAGGGACTGGAGGATGACCCGGCCGCGCCCCTCCAGGGTGGCCAGGGACAGGCCCTCGCCGCCGAAGACGGCGTTCATGATGCCCTGGCGGTTGAGGCCGCCGACGCGCTGGACGCCGTACTCGATGCCCTCCTCGAAGGCGACCACGCAGCCCGTGTCGACCTCGATGCGGCCGCCGAAGTCGGCCGGGTCGAGGTCGATGAAGTTGCCCGCACCGGCGATGATCACCGTGCCCCGGCCGGTGAACTTCTCCAGGATGAAGCCCTCGCCGCCGCTCATGCCCGTGCGGCCGCCGCGGAAGGCGATGCCGAACTCGACGCCGGACTCGGCGGCCACGAAGGCGTCCTTCTCGGCGAACCACGCGCGGTTGCCGTCGAGTTCGAGGGCGCGCATCTCGCCGGGGAGCACGCCCGCGAAGCCGACCGTGCCCTCGCCGCCCTGGGCGGTGAAGTACTGGAACGCGAACGACTCGCCGGCGAGCACCCGCTGGCCGACCTGCATGGCCGTCCCCATGGCCTGGCGCAGCATGCCGCCCATGCCGCCGCCCGCGCCGGCCCCCTGCTGACCGTTGCCGCCGGCCGAGGGGCCGGACAGGCGCGTCTCCATGGTCACGTTCGCCGTCTTGAACAGGAACTTCCCCGCCTCGCAGTACACGGTCTGGCCGGGGCTCAGGTTGACGACCGCCATCTGCATGGCGTTGCCGACGATCTCTTGCTGAAGGGTCACGAGGGGAGAACGCCGGAGGGGGACCGAAGAGTTCCGGCCAGGGGTGACGGGCGCCCACCGGCCAACTCTCCGGTCCCGACCGGCCGGCCCCGGCCCGGTCAGCCGCCCAGTTCCCGGTGCCTGGCCGTCAGGGCCGCCTCGCCGTCCCCGGTCAGGGAGCCGAACAGGCGCAGCCGGGAGATGCCCCCGTCGGGGAAGACGTCCAGCCGCGCGTGGGTGGCGTGCGCGGGCTCCGGCAGGGCGAAGCGGTGGTCGGTGTCGGGCTGGAGGCGGGTGCGCGGCAGGATCTCCCGCCACGCGCCCTCCTCGCCGTCGCGCACCGACAGCGCCGCCCAGCCCGCGCTGTTGCCCTTCAGATACGCCGTGTCGATCTCGACGGCCCGGAGCAGGCTCCGCGCGGTCAGCCGGTAGCGGATCCAGTCGTTGCCCCGGTCACGGCGGCGGCGGGTCTCCCAGCCGTCGTCCATCTGCCGGGAGCGGCCCGGCCGGATGGTGTTGGCCGGCGGGGAGTAGAAGCGGTCCGAGGCGTCCTCGACCCGGCCGCCGTGCTCCAGGGCGACCACGTCGAAGGTGCCGAGCGCGGTGAGCCACCGCGGGTCCGGCACGACCTCGCCGTGCACGCGCAGGCGCGCGATGCCGCCGTCGGGGTGCTGGTTGAGCCGTAGGTGGGTGAAGCGCCGGCCGGCGTCGACGGCGAAGCCGTTGGCCGCGTGGCCGCCGACCGGGGTGGGCGGGACGAGGCCGGTCCACCGCACGTCGGCCCCGAGCAGGTCCTCCGGGGAGGGCGTGCCGGGCACGGAGGCGCCCTCGACGGAGACGGCCCGGGGGTGGTTGCCGCGGAAGTGGGCCGTGTCGACGACGATGCCGTGGATCACGCCCGGCGCGCCGAGGCGGATCAGCGCCCAGTCGTGGTCGTCCTGCGCCGGCCAGGGGTGCTCGGCGGAGGCTCCGCGCCTGCGGCGGGTCTCCCAGCCGTCCATGACCTTGCCCTTGTGGCCGAAGCGCTCGGGGTCGAACTCGGCCCGCGCGGGCACCAGCAGGTTCTCGCGCTCGGCGAAGAACTCGTCGGCGGCGGCCACGACCCCGGCGCCGAGCCGGCGGTCGGCGAGGTCGGTGTGGTGGGCGAACGGGAAGTCGGCGGTGCGGTAGTCCGCGTACGGGTCGCCGCCCCCGTAGGGCCGCGCGTCGCCGGTGAAGCGGGGAATCGCCGTCACGGTGATCAGGGGTTCCTTTCCTGGGCCGGCCGCCGTGCGGGTCGCGGGCACGGTTCGGGAGGGGGACGCACCCGGAAGCGGACCGGGGGGCCGGGTCGGGGAGCGGTCAGGGAGTACGGGTCAGCAGCCGTCCCTCCGGTGCGGTGAACCCGCCGTCCGCGAAGATCCGCCGGCCGCGCAGCCAGGTGGACCGCACGACGCCGTACAGGGTCCGCCCGGCGTACGCCGTGACGGGGTTGCGGTGCTGGAGGGCGGCCGGGTCGACGGTGAACGGCTCGTCGGGCGCGAGGACCGCGAAGTCGGCGTCGTGGCCGGGGGCGACGGCGCCCTTGCGGGTGTCGAGCCCGACGAGCCGGGCCGGGCGCGCCGACATCCAGCGGACCACGTCCTCCAGGCCGTGCCCGCGTCGGCGGGCCTCGGTCCACACGGCCGCGAGACTCAGCTGGAGGCCGGAGATGCCGCCCCAGGCGGTGGCGAAGTCGTCCGTCTTGAGGTCGGCGGTGGAGGGCGAGTGGTCGGTGACGACGCAGTCGATCGTGCCGTCGGCGAGCGCCCGCCACAGCGCGTCCCGGTTGGCGGCCTCGCGGATGGGCGGGCAGCACTTGAACTCGCTGGCGCCGTCCGGGACCTCCTCGGCGGTCAGGGTGAGGTAGTGCGGGCAGGTCTCGACGGTGACCCGGACGCCGTCCGCCCTGGCCGCCGCGATCAGGGGCAGCGCGTCGCCGGAGGACAGGTGCAGCACGTGCACCCGCGCGTCGAGGCGCCCGGCCAGGGCGACGAGCCGGGCCACGGCCGAGTCCTCGGCGTCGCGCGGGCGGGAGGCGAGGAAGTCGGCGTAGCGGGGGCCGCCGTGCTGCGGGGCGGCGGCGAGCCGGTGGGGGTCCTCGGCGTGCACGACGAGCAGTCCGCCGAACCCGGCGATCCGGGCGAGGGAGCGGGCGAGCTGCTCCTGGTCGAGGTGCGGGAACTCCTCGACGCCCGAGGGCGACAGGAACGCCTTGAAGCCGAAGACCCCGGCGTCGTGCAGCGGGCGCAGGTCCTCGGTGTTGTCGGGCAGGGCGCCGCCCCAGAAGCCGACGTCGACATGGACCCCGGCCTCCGCCACCGCCTGTTTCGTGCGCAGGTGGGCCACGGTCGTGGTCGGCGGGAGGGAGTTGAGGGGCATGTCGACCAGGGTGGTGACGCCGCCGGCCGCCGCGGCGCGCGTGGCGGTGCGGAAGCCCTCCCACTCGGTGCGGCCGGGGTCGTTGATGTGCACATGGGTGTCGACGAGGCCGGGGAGCAGGACGTCGTCGCCGAGGTCCTCGACGCGGGCCCCGGCGGGCGGGGGCGTGTCGTGGGGCAGGACGGCGGTGATGACTCCCCCGGCCACGGCGACGGACGCGGGGCGCGTTCCCTCGGGGGTGATGACACGCGTCGAGCGCAGCACCAGTTCGGCGTCGGACACCCGGGCCCCTCTCTGCCTTGCCTGTCGTCGATTCACGTACCGGAAACGGGATTTACACCCACGTAACGGATTTCAACTTTCTGTTGAAGGAGTCTTCACTCCCGCCCTCATGCCGTCAAGGGCACACTTCCCTCCAGGGGCGGCACGACGACCGGCCTGGACGTTTCCACGAAGCGAAATTAGAATTCCGGCAAGCAGAATGTAGCTATGCACCAGACGGTCCCACCCGATAAGGTTCGACCCTTCCCGTCCGCCCCGAAAGGAACACGCCGTGCCGACGTCCCCCGCCAGCAGCACCGGCTCCGCCAAGTCCGCGAGCGGCGGGGTCCAGTCCCTGGAGCGCGCCTTCGACCTGCTGGAGCGGATGGCGGACGCGGGCGGCGAGGTCGGGCTGAGCGAGCTGTCGGCGGCCGGGGGGCTGCCGCTGCCGACCATCCACCGGCTGATGCGCACGCTCGTGGCGTGCGGGTACGTACGCCAGCAGCCCAACCGGAGGTACGCGCTCGGCCCGCGGCTGATCCGGCTCGGCGAGTCGGCGTCGCGGCTGCTCGGCACCTGGGCGCGGCCGCATCTGGCGCGGTTGGTCGAGGAGACCGGCGAGACGGCCAACATGGCGCTGCTGGACGGCGACGAGATCGTGTACGTGGCGCAGGTGCCGTCCAAGCACTCGATGCGGATGTTCACCGAGGTCGGACGGCGGGTACTGCCGCACTCCACGGGCGTGGGCAAGGCACTGCTGGCGAACGTGCCCGACGACGAGGTGCGCGCGCTGCTGGCCCGCACGGGCATGCCGGCGGCGACGGAGCGGACGATCACCACGCCCGACGGCTTCCTCGCGGCCCTGGAGGACGTGCGCCGCCTCGGCTACGCGGTCGACGACAACGAGCAGGAGGTCGGCGTCCGCTGCCTCGCGGTCCTGGTGCCCGACTCCCCCACCGCCGCGGCCATCTCCATCTCGGGCCCGGCGGGCCGGGTCACGGAGGCCGCGACGGAGAAGATCGTCCCGGTGCTCCAGCAGGTCGCGGCGGACCTGTCCCAGGCCCTGGCGACCCCGGGGACCTGACCCGCGCCACCCGGCCGGCCGAATCCCTCGGACATGCACACCCCGCACCCATGACCGGTTACTGCTAAAGTAGAAGTCAGTTACTTCTGTTTTAGCAGTTAACCCGGAACAGGAACCGTCATGAGCGAGAACACCGCCCGGCCCATCGACCCCGCCGCGCTGCCCGAGGTGATCACCCGGTATCTGGAGGCGCACCGCGTGCGCGACACGGCCACCGCGCTCGGCGCCTTCCGCCCCGACGCGGTGGTCACCGACGACGGCCGCACCCACGAGGGCGCCGCCGCGATCGAGCGCTGGCTCGACAAGGAGGCGTCCGAGTACACGTACACCGTCGAACTCACCGGCGCCGAGCGGACGGACGACACGCACTACGTCGCCGTCCAGCACCTCGAAGGCGACTTCCCGGGCGGCGTCGTCGACCTGTACTACCGGTTCGTCCTCGCCGGTGGACTCGTCGAGCGGCTGGTCATCGAACCGTAGATCCCCCCGAGGTCAGTCGTGCGGCGGCTCCCCGAACAGGTCGACGGCGTTCCGTACGTCCGACAGCCCCCGCGCCAGCGCGCTGACCGAGCCGATCGCGCCCGCGATCAGCAGCAGCGAGCTGCGCAGGCGCGCGGTCTCCGGCGCACCGCCGGAGATCATCGCGGCCAGCGCCGCCAGTTCGTCCTCGGCGATGACCCGGTCGGCGAACTCGACCGGGTGCGCGGCGAGTTCACGCCGCAGCCGGGACACGGCGGTCCGCAGTCCCGCCACTCTCGGATCCTCGTCGCTCCCGGTCACCGACCTCTGTCCCACGCTCCGCAACACTGTCCTCCCCCATCGCACGACGTCGTGCGCGCACGCCTCGCGGTCCCGCCCGGTGCCCCGCGACGTTGGTCGGACGCCCGGGGACGCGGGTCAGTAAACGCCAACCGGCGCGCCGAGCGCCACCGCGCGGACGGAAATTCAGCCCTGGGGACGGGCGCCTGTCCCCGGGGCGAGGTATGCAGGAGCCATGACGGACGACAAGGGCCGCGTCGCGGGGCTGCTCCTCGCCGCGGGCGGCGGACGACGACTGGGCGGACGGCCCAAGGCACTGCTGGCACACCGGGGCCGACCGCTCGTGGAACACGCGGTCGGCGTCCTGCGCGCCGCCGGCTGCGAACGGATCCACGTGGTGCTCGGGGCGGCGGCGCAGGCCGTGCGCGAGCGGGCCGACCTGAGCGGCTGCGTACTCGTGGACAACCCCGACTGGGCGCAGGGCATGGGCTCCTCGCTGCGCACCGGCCTTGACTCGCTGGCCGGGACGGACGCCGAGGCCGCGCTGGTGCTGCTCGTGGACCAGCCCGGCATCGGCCCGGCGGCCGTGTCGCGGGTCGTCGGCGCGTACACGGCCGGGGCGTCGCTGGTGTCGGCGGCCTACGACGGTGTGCGCGGCCACCCCGTGCTGTTCGGGGCGGCGCACTGGGCGGGGATCGCCGCGAGCGCGACCGGGGACCAGGGTGCGCGGGCCTATCTGCGGGCACACGAAGGGGCGATCCGGCTCGTCGAGTGCGGGGACGTGGCACAGGCGTACGACATCGACACGGAAGCCGATCTGGCGCACCTGGAGTGAGCGGGTGGCACCGTGCGCCACCTTGCCTCGACCCGGAGAATCTCGACATCAACAAACCATTGAAGTTCCACGATAAGGAAACTAGTATCCACAGATCAGAAGCGCCCTGGCGCTCCCAGGGTTTCACTCACCCCACCCGGAACCACTGGCACCCGGTGCCACCGCCGAAGGAAGTGACCGCTCATGTCCGCACCAGCGCCGACCCCGCCGGCCGTCGTCGACGCCGAGCCCCTGCCCCGGCAGGAAGAGGTCCTCACCAGTGCGGCGCTCGCCTTCCTGGGCGAGCTGCACCGGCGGTTCACCCCGCGCCGTGACGAGCTCCTCGCCCGCCGCGCGGAGCGCCGCGCCGAGATCGCCCGCACCTCCACGCTCGACTTCCTCCCCGAGACCGCCGCGATCCGCGCGGACGACTCCTGGCGGGTCGCGCCCGCGCCCGCGGCCCTGGAGGACCGCCGCGTCGAGATCACCGGCCCCACCGACCGCAGGATGACCGTCAACGCCCTCAACTCGGGCGCCCGGGTGTGGCTCGCGGACTTCGAGGACGCGCTCGCACCGACCTGGGAGAACGTGGTCCTCGGCCAGCTGAACCTGATCGACGCCTACGCCCGCCGCATCGACTTCACCGACCCGGCGTCCGGCAAGTCGTACGCGCTGGGCCCCGAGGAGCGGCTCGCCACCGTCGTCATGCGCCCGCGCGGCTGGCACCTGGACGAACGGCACCTCGTCGGCGCCGACGGCGCCCCGCTCCCCGGCGCCCTGGTCGACTTCGGCCTGTACTTCTTCCACAACGCCCAGCGGCTGCTGGACCTCGGCAAGGGACCGTACTTCTACCTGCCGAAGACGGAGTCGCACCTGGAGGCCCGGCTCTGGAACGACGTCTTCGTCTTCGCGCAGGACCACGTCGGCGTCCCGCAGGGCACCGTCCGGGCCACCGTGCTGATCGAGACCATCACGGCGGCCTACGAGATGGAGGAGATCCTCTACGAACTGCGCGACCACGCCTCGGGGTTGAACGCAGGACGCTGGGACTACCTGTTCTCCATCGTCAAGAACTTCCGTGACGGCGGCCCCCGGTTCGTGCTGCCGGACCGCAACGCGGTGACGATGACGGCCCCGTTCATGCGGGCGTACACCGAACTCCTCGTCCGCACCTGCCACAAGCGCGGGGCGCACGCGATCGGCGGCATGGCCGCGTTCATCCCCTCGCGACGCGACGAGGAGGTCAACAAGGTCGCCTTCGAGAAGGTCAAGGCGGACAAGGACCGCGAGGCGGCCGACGGCTTCGACGGCTCCTGGGTCGCCCACCCCGACCTGGTGCCGCTCGCCATGGAGTCCTTCGACCGGGTGCTCGGCGACCGCCCCCACCAGAAGGACCGGCTCCGCGAGGACGTGCACGTCGAGGCGGCCGACCTCATCGCCGTAGACTCGCTGGACGCCCGGCCCACGTACGCCGGTCTCGTCAACGCCGTACAGGTGGGCCTGCGTTACATCGAGGCGTGGCTGCGCGGTCTGGGCGCGGTGGCCATCTTCAACCTGATGGAGGACGCGGCCACCGCCGAGATCTCCCGCTCGCAGATCTGGCAGTGGATCAACGCGGGCGTCGAGTTCGAGAACGGTGAGAAGGCGACGCCGGAGCTGGCCCGCGCGGTCGCCGCCGGTGAACTCGCCGCCGTCCGCGCGGAGATCGGCGACGAGGCGTTCGCCGCCGGCCACTGGCAGCAGGCCCACGACCTGCTGCTCCAGGTCGCGCTGGACGAGGACTACGCGGACTTCCTGACGCTGCCCGCCTACGAGCGGCTCAGGGGCTGACGTCCGCCGCGCGGTCGGCGTCGCGGTCGGAGTGGCCCAGGGACCTGCCCGGGGCCACCCGGTCGCGCACCAGGCGCTTCACGGCCGTCGGCTCGGGGAAGCCCTGGTCGCGCCGGTCCCACACCACCTCGTCGTCCACCCGCACGACGAACACTCCGCCGGTGCCCGGCTTCAGGGCCAGCTCGGTCAGCTCCGTCTCGAAGGTCGTCAGCAGTTCCTGGGCCAGCCACGCGGCGCGCGGCAGCCAGCGGCACTGCGTGCAGTACTCGATCTGGACACGATGACTCATCCCAGGTGCACCGACCAATCCTGTTCCGCCGCCGGTTCGCCGTGCAGGTCGGGGACCCGCCGCAGCCACTTCGGACGGCCCTGCTGGGTCCTGGCCGCGCGGGCGGCCTCCTCGGCCGCGAGTTCCGCACGGCTCGGGAAATCGGTGGGCAGCCACTCGCGGGAGGCACGCACCCGGGCGGCGAGGTAACCGACGTAGGCGGCCCGGACCTCGTCAGGGGTGGCGAAGCCCGGCTCGTCGGCGAGCCAGGCGTCCGGGACCTCGGTGAGGATGCCGCGCAGCAGTTCCTCGGTGACCTTCGGCGCCAGTTCGGCGTCGGCGGCCCGGACGTCGGGGCCGTAGTGGCCGAGGGCGTGGTGCCGGAAGTCGTACGCCTTCGCGGGCGCCGAGGCGTCCCAGCGGTGGTGGAAGACGAGGGCGGCGCCGTGGTCGATGAGCCACAGCCGGGCGGGCGCGATGCCGAACGTGGGCCAGACCATGAGGTTGGAGCTGTGGACCGTGCGGTCGACGTTCACGGTGAGGGCGTCCAGCCAGACGATCCGCCCGGCCTCCAGCGGGTCCACGGGGAAGGTGCGGGCGACCTCGGGCGTGAGGTCGCGCGCGCCCGGCAGGTAGTCCATGCCGAGGTTGAGTCCGTGGCTGGCGTCGAGGAGGTCACGGACCTCCTGGTGCGGTTCGTCACGGCCGATCGCGGAGTCGAAGTGCACGAGCACCAGCTCGGGGAAGCGCAGCCCGAGGGCGCGGGCCAGCTCACCGACGATCACCTCGGCGACCAGCGCCTTGCGGCCCTGCGCGGAGCCGGTGAACTTCACGACGTACGTCCCGAGGTCGTCGGCCTCTACGACCCCGGGCACCGAGCCACCGGAGCGCAGGGGCGCGACGAAGCGGGTGGCGGTGACCTCCCTCAGCATCTTCCGGGGTCCCGCGAACCGTCTGCCTCACATTCCATGCCCATCCCCCACACGGTACAGCCCGGGGAATCCTCCCCGACCGGCCCTGGGGAGAATCCGGGCGGCCCTACCGGCCGACCGGGCGGGAAGCGGCCTGCACGAAAAATTGGGGCAGCCCCTGGACGCCCAGCTGGACGAGGGCGCGGGGCCAGTCGAACTGGTCCCAGTGCTCGTAGAGCTTCCCGTCCCGGACGGTCCAGATGTCGACTCCGTCCCATTCGAGTTTCTGTCCCCTCGGTGCGACTCCCAGGAAGGGATCGCCCGTCACCGTGGGGTTGTGCTGGATGTAGCCCGCGGAGACGATGCGCTCGGCTTGCCGTTCCCGGCGCGTGCCGTCGCGCTCGTTCTCCAGAGCCGTGAAGTCGCGGCCCAGTCGGGTGTCGTGCGCGACGAGGCTCGACGCGTGGGCCGGCTGTCGGCCGTCGGGGGTGTCGGCCAGGGCCGCACCGGTCAGGCCCCCGGCGAGCAGGGTGCCCAGGCTCACCGCGGTGGCGATCGACCTGCGCAGTTGCATGAACGCTCCTTGTTCCTGCCGCGGCACGCGGACGGGGCGGGCGACGCCGAACGCGAGGCTCAGACCTGGTCGGTGGGGCGGATGACGATCTCGGCCACGGCCCGGCGGCGCGGTCCGGTGACGATGTACGCGACGGCCTCGGCGATGTCGTCGGCGTGCAACTGCTCGACGTCGGCGAACCTGGCCCGCATGCGTTCCTGGACGGCCGCCTGCTGGTGGCCGATGAGCTCGGTGTCCACGAGGCCCGGCTCGACGACGGAGAAGCGGACGTTGCGCCGGGCGTACTCCTGCCGCCAGGCCTCGGTCGCGGCGGTGACGCCGAACTTGGTCGCGTTGTAGACGGCGGCGTGGGGAATGACGAAGCGGCCGGCGATCGAGCTGATGTTGACCACGTCGGCGACCTGCCGCGGGCCGGTGGCGGCGGTGACGAGGTGGGGCAGAGCGGCCTTGGTGACGTACAGCAGCCCCTTCACGTTGACGTCGACCATCCGCTGCCACTCGTCCAGCGGTGCCCGGGCCGAGTCACCGGTGAGCATGACGCCGGCCGCGTTGACCAGGGTGTCGAGGCGGCCGAGCTGCTCCACGACTTCGGCGACGACGCCCGCCGCGGCGTCGGCGTGGGTCAGATCGGCGGCCAGCGGGAGGGCGTCGCCGCCCTGCTCGGCGATCTCCTTGGCCAGCGCGTCGATCCGGTCCTGACGGCGGGCGACCGGCACGACGGTGGCGCCCTGGGACGCGAGCCGAAGGGCGGTGGCCCGGCCGATACCGCTGCTGGCCCCCGTGACCAGGGCAACCGTCGACAGCAAGGGGGGAGTGGTGGGCACGGCGATGACCTCCGCGGGGGTGGTGGGGTGACTGGGATCCACTGTGCGATCCGGCTCGGCCGAGTACCAGAAGCGTGCTTATCCAGGTATCCGCACCGCCTGGTTACAGGATCCGCGCGGTGGCACAGTGGGCTCGTGACGACGTCCTCGGGAGCCGTGCCCGCACCGCCGGCCGATCATCGGGTCAGACGCCGGGAACTGGCGTCCTTCCTGCGCAGCAGGCGGGAACGCATCTCCCCGGAGCAGGCCGGACTGCCGCTCACGGGCCGTCGGCGCACCCCGGGGCTGCGGCGCGAGGAGGTCGCGCAGCTCGCGGGCATGGGCGTGACCTGGTACACGTGGCTGGAGCAGGGGCGGGACATCAACGTCTCGGCGCAGGTGCTGGCCGCGATCGCGCGCACGCTGCGGCTCGATCCGTACGAGCGTGTCCACCTCTACACGCTCGCCGGGCACCCGGCGCCGCCGACGGACCGTGACCGTACGGCCATCCCGGACGCCGTGCTGGTGATGCTGCGTCAGCTGGAGCCGATCCCGGCCGCCGTGATCAACGCACGGTTCGACCTGCTCGCCCACAACCACACCTACGGACAGATGGTCGGTGGGCTGGGCCGGCTGCCGTCCGAGGACCGCAACTGGCTGCTGCTCATGTTCACTTCGCCGAGTTGGCGGGCCTGCGTCCTCGACTGGGAGGACTCCGCCGCGCGCCTGGTCGGCCGGTTCCGCGCGGGCACCGCGGCGCACGCAGCCGACCCCGGCTGGAAAAGCCTGGTGGAACGACTGCGGCGGGAATCACCGGACTTCGAGCGTCTGTGGAACCAGCACGACGTCCGGGGGCCGGAGAACTTCACGAAGCGTTACCGGCACCCCGAGGTCGGCCTGCTCACGCTGGACTACACACAGCTGTGGCTCGGCGAGAGTTCGGAGCTCAAACTCACCACCCACACCCCGGTCGGCGAGGAGACCTGGACGAAGGTACGCCTCCTGCACAGGAAGGCGTCCGGAGGGTGAGGCCCGCGACGTGGCACGACCGCGCGCCCGGCGGTCAACTGGTGTGGAGCGGGTTCGGGATGGGGCGGTAGTGGGCCGCGGCGCCGTCCGCGCCGGTCCAGCGCAGCAGCAGGTTGGTCTTGCCGGGCAGGGTGGGTGAGGCGAGCAGGGCGGCGGCCTCGGGGAGGTCGTGGCGGGCGAGTTCGGCGCGGGCCGCGGGCCAGGGGTCGAGACCGGGGTGGTGTTCGGCGAGGGCGGCGGCGACCTCCACGAGGTGGTTGACGACCAGGCAGTACACCAGCCGCTCCCAGCCGGCCGCGCGCGGGACGTCGGTGAGCAGCTTGACGCCCTCGGCGTCCCGGTAGAGGACCTGTGCGGGCGTCCCGGCGGCGTCCACGGCGACCAGGGTGTTCTGGAGGTGCGCCTCGACGACGACGCCGTGGTCGGCGAAGGCCGTGAGCGCGGGCGGGACGGTCTGCCGCAGATACGCCGCCCACCAGGCCGCCGGGTCGGGCGCGGCGGCGAGCGGGCTGCCCTCGAAGCCCTCCACGAGCCCGGCGGCGAGCAGCGCGGTCGTGCCGGGCAGCAGATGTCCGCCGAGGCCGTCGCGGACGAGGACGGCGAGTTCCTCGAAGGCGAAGGCCGCGGTGCGGTAGCCGCGGTCGGACAGCCAGGCGGCGGGACCGTCCTGCGCGGCGAAGGCGGCGGTGGCGGCGCCGTCGGTGCGGCGCAGTCGCAGCAGGTCGTGGCGCCACAGCCGGCGGATGTCGTTGGTGATGCGCACGTCCAGGCTGAACTTGAGGAACAGGTCGGGTCCCGGCACGTGGACGGTGCGGATCGCGGCCGTGGGCCAGGTGTCGAAGGCCGTGGTGCCCAGCCGGACCAGCCTGCCGTCGGCGAAGGCCGGGGCGAGGGCGGGGGCGGCGAGGTCGAGCTGCCAGGGGTGGGCGGGCAGCAGCCGGTAGCCGGGCGGGGCGGTGCCGAGCGCGTCGAGGGCGCGGGTGTCGCCCTCCTCGGCCACCTGGTCCTCGCGCACGCCGAGCAGCGCCAGCGGGAAGCGGGCGTACGCCTCGGGGGCGTAGGGCAGCCAGGCCGCCGCGGGGCCGCCGCCGCGAGTCTTGGGGGCGGGGTGGTGAGGGTGGCCGGTGACGAGGGACTGCTCCGAGCGCGTGTACGGGTCGTCGGGCGCGGTGGCCCGGGCGCGGGCGGTGAGCAGCGCGGCGACCGTGTCCCGGCTGTCGGCCATCTCCGCGGGCAGGTCGTGATTGGGTACACCGGTGTACCGGGCCAGTTCGTCGGCGACGAGCTTCACCAGCTCGGCGTGGTCGAGCCGGCGCCAGGCCCCGTCGGCACGGACCTCGGGCCCGGCGGGACGCCGCCCGCCTCGCACCCGCAGGACGCGGCCGGTACCGGGCAGGCGGTACACCCGCGGGCCGCCGTCACCGGGGTGAGCGGCGTCGTTCCCGAGGCGGGCGCCGCTGTCGCCGGAGCTGTCTCCGTCGCCGAGGCGGGCGCCCTCCCCGGGGCGGGCGCCGACGCCTTCGCCGTCACCGATGTCGTCGCCCCGGACCGGTTCCGCGACCTCCCTGAGGAGGCAGTTGAGCAGGGGCGCGGTCGCGTGCGCGTCGGCGCGTCCTGCGGCGTCGTCGCTGGGGGGCATCGGGTCCACGCGTTCCCTTCGTCGTGCGGTGTCCTCTTGGTACCGCGCGATCAGTATGTCTGTCGTACGTGTCCGCGGTGAGCGCCGATCATGGGGGTGACGGCGGGACCCGCCGGGCACGGTCGTCGTGCCCGGTGTCCGCGACCGCCGCCTTCCGTAGCCGAGGAGTCCGACCGTGTCCCCTTCCTCCACCGCCGAGGCCCAGCTCGCCGCCGAGCTCGGCGAGGTCCGGCCCGGCCTCGTGGGCCGGTACACGGCCGAGCTGCCGGGTGCCCGGGCTGCCGTGCTGACGCGCCTGTGGCGGGCCTTGGCGCACGAGCCGCTGCCGTGGATCGCCCGCCGGACGGCCGGGGCGGACGGTCCGGTCCTGCGGCTGCACGACGGCCGGGTGCTGCACGGGCCGCACGCCGATCCGTACGCGACGGACGCGTACGCGCCCGAGGTACGGCTCGACGGGGTGGCGTACGACGATCCGGCGCGGCTGATGACCGACCTGGCGGTGCCGCACGCGGCGGCCTTCGCGGCCGAACTGGCGGGCAGCGCGGCCTCGTTGGCGCTGTCGCGGGCGGGCCGGGCGGACGGTGGCCCGGTGCGGCCCGAGCGGGACTGGGAGTGGGAGCAGCAGGTGGTGGACGGGCATCCGTTCCACCCCAACTGCCGTTCCCGGCCCGGCTTCTCGGCGGCGGAGCAGCTGGCCTACGGGCCCGAGCACCGGCCGGTGGTACGGCTCGGGACGGTGCCGGTGGCCGCGTCGGAGTGCCTGGTGAACGGAGAGTGGCCGACGGAACTGCGGGACGGGGGACGGCTGTTGATCCCGGTGCATCCCTGGCAGGCCGCGCACGTCCTCAAGGTGCCGTGCGAGAACGGTCCTTCGGCGCACCCCCTGATGTCCCTGCGGACGCTCGCCGTGCCCGGCGGCCCGCACGTGAAGACGGCGCTGAGCGCGCGGCTGACGTCGTCGGTGCGGGACATCTCGGTGTACTCGATCGGTGCGTCGGCGACGCTGTCCCGGTTCGCCCAGGAGCTGGCCGCGCACACGGACGGGCTGCTGCACATGACCCGCACACTGGGCGCGGCGAGCGCCAACTCCCCCGATCTGGCGGCCGTGTTGCGCGAGTCGCCCGAGGTGTACGCGGGTCCGGGCGAGCGGGTGCTGCCGGTGGCGGCGCTCGCCACCACGGACCTGCCGGGCTCGCCCGCCCGGCTGGCGGCGTTCGCCCGGCTGGCCCTGACGGTCGGGCTGCGGCTGCTGGACCTCGGGGTGGCCCTGGAGGCGCACGGCCAGAACCTCCTGGTGGTCCTGTCGGCCGCGGGCGAGCCCGTGCGCCTGGTCTACCGCGACCTCGCCGACATCCGGGTCAGCCCGGCCCGGCTCGCCCGGCACGGCATCACCCCGCCACCGCTGACCGGCCGGCTGGTCACGGACGACGAACGGGCCCTGCGCCGCAAGCTGTTCGGGTCCCTGGTGGCGGGGGCGCTGGCGGCGACGGCCGGTTCGGGCCCGGCGCTGCGCGCGGCGCTCACGGCGGCGCTGCCCGCGCTCCCGGAGACCGCGGACCTGGCCGCGCTGCGGAAATCCCCGCTGCCCGCCAAGGCCCTGACGCTGATGCGGCTGTCCCCGGAAACGCCGGGCGACCAGTGGACGGCCCTGCCCAACCCGTTCGTTTTGGAGCGCGATACCTTCGCTCAATAGGATCCGCCGATGATCAGAAGACAACGGCTGGCGGCAGGGGCCTGTGCCCTGTTCGTCGCCCTGACGGCCGGGATCGTCGCTCCCGTCGGCGCGGCGGCCGACGAGACCGATCAGGCCGCTCCCAAGGTGGAACTGGTGCTGGACGTCAGCGGGTCCATGCGGACGCGCGACATCGACGGCGGCAGCCGGATGGCCGCGGCCAAGCAGGCGTTCAACGAGGTGCTCGACGCGACGCCCGAAGAGGTGCAGCTGGGCATCCGCACCCTCGGCGCCAACTACCGCGGCGACGACCGCAAGACGGGCTGCCTGGACACCGAGCAGCTCTACCCGGTGGGCCCGCTCGACCGGACCGAGGCCAAGACGGCAGTCGCCACGCTGGCGCCGACCGGCTGGACGCCGATCGGGCCCGCGCTCCAGAAGGCAGCGGGCGATTTCGGCGACGGCGACGGCACCCGCCGTATCGTCCTGATCAGCGACGGCGAGGACACCTGCCAGCCGCTCGACCCGTGCGAGGTGGCGCGTGAGATAGCCGCCAAGGGCATCGGGCTGACCATCGACACCCTGGGGCTCGTGCCGGACGCCAAGACACGGGACCAGCTCAGCTGCATCGCGGACGCGACCGGCGGCACGTACACCTCCGTGCAGCACAAGGAGGAACTGTCGGACCGGGTGGGCCAGTTGGTCGACCGGGCCGCGGATCCGGTGGTGACGCCGGTGGCGACCGAGGGGACCGGCCGGTGCGAGCAGGCGCCGGCGCTCGAGTCCGGTCTCTACACCGACCGCGAGGAGTTCGGGCAGCAGCGCTGGTACAAGGTGGACGTGGACCCCGGGCAGGAGCTGCGCGCCTCGGTGAGCGTCTCGGCGGACCGGGCCGTCGACCCCGACTACGGGATCCTGCTGCGCGCGGTGACCACGCACGGCCGGGAGATCGTGCGCGGCGAGGCGGCGGGCAACGGCCGCACCGACGTGATCTCCACGGGGCTGCGCTATCCGAAGGCGGAGGGCGACGACGACACGGCGACCGCCGAGACGGTCTGCCTCCAGGTCACCAACTCCTATTCCGCCGCGGCCGGGGTGAAGACCACGCCGGGGCTGCCGCTGGAGCTGACCGTGGACGTCGTGGACGGGCCGAGCAGGGCCGGCGACGTGGCCGCCTTCGGTCTCGGGCGCGGCTGGTGGCTGCTGGGCGCGCTCGTGGTGGCCGGCTTCGTCGCGGGTCTGCTGTGGGGCTGGCTGTCGCGCTGGCGGGTCGCGGTCTGGAGGACCAACTGATGCGGATCACCAGGATGCTGGGCGGGGCGCTGCTGGTGCTCGGGCTGGCCGCGGCCCCGGCGGCGGCCGACTCCACGCCGTCGCCGAGCGCGTCGGACGACGGCGGGGCGCCGACGCAGGCGGGCACGTCGTTCCGTACGGCGACCGAGGTCGAGCAGGGGCAGCGGGCCACCGCGAGCGGTTCCACCGGTGACTACCTGTACTGGTCGTTCCCGGCGGACGCGGGGCAGCGGCCGGACGTGAAGGCAAAGGTCGAGCTGCCCGGGACGCACGGCAGGCAGACGTGGCAGCTGGACGTGTACGACGGGCTGCGCCGCCGGCAGGCGTGCCAGTACGGCGCCGCGACCCGTACGGCCGGGCAGGGCACCGGGTCGGTGGAGCTGGCGTGTGTGCTGCGGACCGTGCGCGCGTGGGCGGAGCCGTGGTCCGACGACCCGCTGCCGGGCACGTACTACGTCCGGCTGACCGTGGTGGACCTCGCCTCGTCGGACCTCGGCCAGCCGGTGAGCACCGAGGTCCGGGTCGACTCCAAGGACATGGGCGGCGCCGCGGCGGTGGACGGTTCACTGGCGCAGCCGCTGGTGCCGGGGGTCGCGGTGCGGCCGAAGGGCGAGGACAGCGACGGTACGGACGACGACTCGGCGAAGTCGGCCGTCCTGTCCAGCATCGAGCCGGACGGCGGCTGGTCGTCCAACTGGTGGTCCGACCGCTGGGTGTGGACCGGTGTCGGCGGCCTCCTCGCCGCCCTGGCGGGCATCGGCGGCTACACCCTGACCCGCGGCACGGGCCGCCCGCCCCGGGTCCCCCCGCACGCCTGACCCACCCGCGCGAGGGCCCGCCGCGACACACCGCGGCGGGCCTTCGCCGTACCGGGCGGGGCAAGGACCGTACGACGGCAGGCCGTTCAAGCCAGCCTCGTAGGTCTCGTAGGTCAGGACTCCCGGAGGGACTTGGCCAACGGGGTGTCGCCCGTCACCTCGATCGCGCCGTCGCGGACGGCCTCCGGGACGGGGAGTTCGCCCCGGGCCACCGCCGTGCAGGTGGCCGTGTCCATGGTGAGGCGGGCGTCCGGGGCGACGGGGGCGGGACCGTCGCCGTAGACCGGGTCGTCCTGCGCCCCGAGGTACAGGTGGAAGTCCCCCTCCTCCAGGTGCACTTCGACCAGCCCCTCCCCCTCCAGTGCGCGCAGCAGCGGCAGGGCGAACCAGTGGGCGCGCACGGCGTCGGTGGGCCGCCGCTCGCCCAGCTCCGCCTCCCCCCACTCCCCCAGCGCCTGGAGCACCGGCAGCAACCGCCGTCCGCGCCCCGTGAGTTCGTACACGTACGCCGCGGCGGGCGGCGGCAGCCTGCGCCGCGTGGCGAGCCCGTCCCGCTCCATGTCCTTCAGCCGCGAGGCGAGTACGTCCGTGCTCACGCCCGGCAGGTCCGCGTGCAGGTCCGTGTAGCGGCGGGGACCGGCGAGCAGCTCACGGACGATCAGCAGGCTCCAGCGGTCGCCCACGAGGTCGAGGGCGCGGGCGGCGGAGCAGTACTGGTCGTAGCTTCGGCGAGGTGACATGCGGCGCAGTCTAGACGTGTTGTTGGACTTTCCAAGCTCCTACTTGGTAAAACCAAGCAACACGAGTTTCCGGAGGGACGCGATGGAGTTCCGGCAGTCGAACAAGCTCAGCGAGGTCTGTTACGAGATCCGCGGCCCGGTGATCGAGCACGCCAACGCCCTGGAGGAGGCGGGCCACAGCGTGCTGCGCCTGAACACGGGCAATCCCGCCCTGTTCGGCTTCGAGGCGCCCGAGGAGATCCTCCAGGACATGATCCGGATGCTCCCGCAGGCCCACGGCTACACGGACTCCCGCGGCATCCTCTCCGCCCGCCGCGCCGTCGCCCAGCGCTACCAGACGCTCGGCCTGGAGGTCGGCGTCGACGACGTGTTCCTGGGCAACGGCGTCTCCGAGCTGGTCTCGATGGCCGTCCAGGCCCTCGTGGAGGACGGCGACGAGATCCTGGTCCCCGCACCGGACTTCCCCCTGTGGACGGCCGTCACCACCCTCGCCGGCGGCAAGGCGGTCCACTACCTGTGCGACGAGCGGGCCGACTGGTACCCGGACCTCGACGACATGGCCGCGAAGATCACCGACCGCACCAAGGCCGTCGTGATCATCAACCCCAACAACCCGACGGGCGCGGTCTATCCGAAGGAGATCGTCGAGGGCATCCTCGATCTCGCCCGCCGCCACGGCCTGATGGTCCTCGCCGACGAGATCTACGACCAGATCCTCTACGACGACGCGGTGCACCACTCGGCCGCCGCGCTCGCCCCCGACCTGGTCGTCCTCACCTTCTGCGGCCTGTCGAAGACGTACCGCGTGGCGGGCTTCCGCTCGGGCTGGCTGGTCGTCACCGGCCCGAAGCAGCACGCGAAGAACTACCTGGAGGGCCTGACCATGCTGGCCTCCATGCGGCTGTGCGCCAACGCGCCCGCCCAGTACGCCATCCAGGCCGCGCTCGGCGGCCGCCAGTCCATCCGTGAACTCACCGCCCCCGGCGGCCGGTTGCACGAGCAGCGCACCGTGGCGTGGGAGAAGCTGAACGAGATCCCCGGCGTGTCCTGCGTGAAGCCCAAGGGCGCGCTCTACGCCTTCCCGCGCATCGACCCCAAGGTCCACAAGATCCACGACGACGAGCGGTTCGTGCTGGACCTGCTGCTGCGCGAGAAGATCCAGGTGGTCCAGGGCACGGGCTTCAACTGGCCCGCCCCCGACCACTTCCGCATCCTCACCCTGCCGTACGCGGACGACCTGGAGGCGGCGATCGGCCGGATCGGCCGCTTCCTGAGCGGGTACCGGCAGTAGCCGCGGCGGGGCCCGGGAGCCCGGCGACCCAGGACCCCGGGACCCCAGGCCCCCAAAAGCCCCGGACGGCGAATTCGCGGGTGAAGATTCGCCGTTCGCGTCACTCAGCGTGGCCGGTTGACTCTACGCTGCACAGCGGCATCACCGACCACGTCCTGGGAGGGGTATGAACGCGCACGGCAGTGAACGGACGCGGGTCGAGAGGGGCCGCGGCGCATGACGATCCCCCAGGCCCGTTCACCCGTCGGAAGCGTGCCCGGCGACGTCACCCGCTATCTGTGCGCCGCCGCCTACGTCGACGAACGCTTCGCGCGCCGGGTCGTGGCCGACGTCCTGGCCGACGAGGGCAGCGCCGTCGCCCCGTCGCCCGCCGTCGACCTGGTGGCGGTGGCCCGTCACTGCCTGGCCGCACAGGAACTCCGCCACCGCCGCGACCTGCGGCTGGCCGGGGCGTTCGGGCTCGTCCTGCTGGTCGCGCCCCTGTGGCTGCTGGGCGTCGCCCTGCTGCTGTCCATGGCCGTGCGCGGCGCGAGCTCCCGGCCGAGCCTCGCCACCCGCGGCCGACGCCCGCCCGGCAGCGGGGCGTTGCTGAACGCCGCCCTGACCGGCGCCGTCGCCGTGCTCGTCGCCCTCTACGTCGGCGTCCTGCTGTCGGCGCTGTCGCTGCCCGGCTTCGTGAGCTGGCTGCTCGGCGCCTACCTCACGGGCGTGCCGGCGGTGCTGGTGTCCGTGGGCGCCGCCGTGTTCGCCTTCGTGACGGTCGTACGGCACGACCTCGACACCGACCGGCTGCTGCGGACCGGTCTGACCCGCGAGGCGTTCGCGCGCCTGCCGCTGCCGCCCGTGCCGGCGCGCCGGCGCGCGTGGATCGCCGAGCGGCTGACGGTGCTCAAGGAGGCCCAGGAGGGGAACGTCACCGTCTACAGCGGCTACACCCCGTTCATCGGCTACGCGGCCACCGCCTCCAAGTGGTCGCTCGCCGTACCGCTGCTGCCCGCCGAGGACCCGGTCGACCGGGGTGCGCGCCCCGCCGAGCCGGTGGCGTTCGCCGTCACCGAGTTGGTGGCCGCCGTACGCGAACGGCTCGGGGAGGTCGCCGCGCGCGGGGCCGACGCGGCGTCGGACACCGGCGCAGTCACCGGCACGGAGCATCTCGGGTCGCTGGTCCTGGAGGACCGGATCTTCGTGAACGGCACGTCCCTCGGCGACGACGACCGGTTCGTGCGGGCCACGACCCTGGCCCCGGCCGCCCTGCTGCCCGCGGAGGCGGTCCGTGAGGTCGTGCTGAACCCGACCGGGACGGTACGGCACTGTCTGGCGGCTCATGTGCCGCTGTGGGGCGGGGACGTGGTGCCGAGCGTGTTCCTGCACTTCTCGACCGTCGGCCGGACGCTGCACCTGCACTGCGACAACCATGTGCTCGGCCCGGTGGCCGCCGCGTACCACGTCGTGGACCGGATGCACGGGTCGCTGTCGGAGGACGGGCTGCGGGGGCTGCGGGTGACCGCGCTCTCCGGCACCGCCCCCGCGCTGTTCCGGGCGCCGTTCCGCGCGCTCGGGCACGCGCGCTTCGAGTCGTGGCACAGCAGGCGGATGGTGGACGAACTGACCGCCATGGAGCAGGATCCGCTGTACGACTACGGCGCCCGGGTGAGCATCCGCGAGCTGGCGCTCAGCCCCGACTACCACAACTACTTCCAGGTGGTGGACGCCGGGCGGATCACGG
Source organism: Streptomyces sp. NPDC026672 (assembly GCF_040638185.1). Taxonomy (NCBI): domain Bacteria; kingdom Bacillati; phylum Actinomycetota; class Actinomycetes; order Kitasatosporales; family Streptomycetaceae; genus Streptomyces; species Streptomyces sp. NPDC026672. The sequence goes on along the minus strand of NZ_JBEZXS010000031.1, from coordinate 330 downwards.
CGGTGGTGGAGCGCCACACCCTCGCCGCGATCCGGGAGTTCCTGGACGCCCGCGGCTACGACACCACCGACTTCCGCAGCCAGCAGCAGACCATCCTCAACCAGGGCCTCATCCAGCAGGGCGGGCTGAGCGTCATCGGCAACCAGGCGATCGGTGCCGGGGCCAACGCCACCCAGCACGTCGTGCAGCCGTCGGCCGGTGCCGGTGCCGCCGGAGCGGCGGGCGGTTCCAAGAGCTAGGGCGTGTTTCGAAAGTAGCGCCGTCCGCCCGGAGGGCGGGGCCCGCGGCGTCTGGTGCGTGCAGTCGCAAGGCGGAGGATCGCCCTCGTAC